>NZ_JBNPXS010000094.1:0-1109 GCF_050433185.1 Desulfitispora alkaliphila | reverse complement strand
GTTCTGAACCCAGCTCACGTACCGCTTTAATGGGCGAACAGCCCAACCCTTGGGACCTACTTCAGCCCCAGGATGCGATGAGCCGACATCGAGGTGCCAAACCTCCCCGTCGATGTGGACTCTTGGGGGAGATAAGCCTGTTATCCCCGGGGTAGCTTTTATCCGTTGAGCGACGGCCCTTCCACTCGGTACCGCCGGATCACTAAGCCCGACTTTCGTCCCTGCTCGACCTGTATGTCTCGCAGTCAAGCTCCCTTATGCCTTTGCACTCTGCGAATGATTTCCAACCATTCTGAGGGAACCTTTGGGCGCCTCCGTTACTCTTTAGGAGGCGACCGCCCCAGTCAAACTGCCCACCTGACACTGTTCCCAATCCGGATCACGGATCAAGGTTAGAATTCCAATATTTCAAGGGTGGTATCCCACCAGTGACTCCACAAAGCCTAGCGACCTTGCTTCTCAGTCTCCCACCTATCCTGTACATGAAATATCAAAATCCAATATCAGGCTACAGTAAAGCTCCACGGGGTCTTTCCGTCCTGTCGCAGGTAACCGGCATTTTCACCGGTATTACAATTTCACCGAGTCCCTTGTTGAGACAGTGCCCAAATCGTTACGCCTTTCGTGCGGGTCGGAACTTACCCGACAAGGAATTTCGCTACCTTAGGACCGTTATAGTTACGGCCGCCGTTTACTGGGGCTTCAGTTCTAAGCTTCGCATTACTGCTAACTCTTCCCCTTAACCTTCCAGCACCGGGCAGGCGTCAGCTCCTATACTTCAGATTTCTCTTTAGCAGGAACCTGTGTTTTTGCTAAACAGTCGCTTGGGCCTTTTCTCTGCGGCCTCCTCTTGCATACATAAGTTTTTATATACACAATACCGAGGCACCCCTTCTCCCGAAGTTACGGGGTCATTTTGCCGAGTTCCTTAACAAGGGTTCTCTCGCGCGCCTTAGGATTCTCACCCTGCCTACCTGTGTCGGTTTACGGTACGGGCACCTTCGTTCTCACTAGAGGCTTTTCTTGACAGTTTGGGATCAATCAGTTCGCTACTAAATTTCGCTCCCCATCACTCCTTGGGATTTTTGCAAGACGGATTTGCCTATCTT
>NZ_JBNPXS010000093.1:0-1140 GCF_050433185.1 Desulfitispora alkaliphila | reverse complement strand
CAGAACATCATTTAAATCATCCTATTATAATATATTACTTCGGCGTTATAATACCTGTCGGTATTACCTGCTTTGCCTTACTTGTTGTTCTTTCTATACTTTCTTACACTGTTTAGTTGTCAAAGAGCTACGATATCATGACAATAATCTCACTAGAGCTACAGATTGTAAAATTTCTAAGTTCGTTTCCTACACTTCAAAAACTCGGCTTCGCCTCAGACAGTTGAAGTTCTTTACAGAAACTTCACTAAGAAATTTGTTTGCAATCTTTCGCAAATGTTCGCTTATTTGTCATAGATATCTTTTGGCATGTTTGCAAGATTGCAATCTTAGCAGAACATACTTTGTGGCAATTTTTAAATTGCCTGTTTGAGTATTGTTTAATGGTGGAGATGAGCGGATTCGAACCGCTGACCCCCTGCTTGCAAGGCAGGTGCTCTCCCAACTGAGCTACACCCCCATGATGGTCTCAAACATTGTTTTAATTTTAATGGTGGGCCTAAGTGGACTTGAACCACTGACCTCACGCTTATCAGGCGTGCGCTCTAACCAGCTGAGCTATAGGCCCATCTAACACTCGCCGCCCATAAGCGACAAATTCCATTATAGCCAGTTGAGATAAAAAAATCAACTGGTATTTTTAGAGAGATGTTAGTCCCTCAAAACTAGACAGTTGTGCGACGGCCACTTGCGTGGCCTTTTTATGGGCTCTCTACAAGAGCTCCATTTCTCCTTAGAAAGGAGGTGATCCAGCCGCACCTTCCGATACGGCTACCTTGTTACGACTTCACCCCAATCACTAGCCCCACCTTCGACGACTGCTTCCAAATAGGTTAGCTCATCGGCTTCGGGTGTTGCCAGCTTTCGTGGTGTGACGGGCGGTGTGTACAAGACCCGGGAACGTATTCACCGCAGTATGCTGACCTGCGATTACTAGCGATTCCGACTTCATGCAGGCGAGTTGCAGCCTGCAATCCGAACTGTGACACACTTTTTGGGATTTGCTTCACCTCGCGGCTTCGCTTCCCTCTGTATGTGCCATTGTAGCACGTGTGTAGCCCAGGACATAAGGGGCATGATGATTTGACGTCATCCCCACCTTCCTCCGTCTTGTCAACGGCAGTTCCGCTAGAGTGCTCG
>NZ_JBNPXS010000092.1:0-1209 GCF_050433185.1 Desulfitispora alkaliphila | reverse complement strand
TGGACTAGATATTGAAGCTCTTAGGGATAAAGTGAGCTCAAGGAAAGCCTATGCTGCAGATCGCATGGAGGAATTAACCAACAAATTTAAGACAGAGGCAGAAAAACGTGGAGCCAAAGTATTTATAGCTAAAACAGGAGACGATGCTAAAGAGTACATCTCAAAGCTAGCTAAAGAAAAAGGGGTAAAAACTATAGTTAAGTCTAAATCCATGGCTTCTGAGGAGATTCACCTTAACGAATACCTAGAACAGCACAATGGAACCGTTGTAAAAGAGACGGATTTGGGAGAGTGGATTATTCAACTAGCAGGGCAAAAGCCTTCCCACATGGTTATGCCAGCGATACACCTGACTAAAGAAGAAGTTTCAGACATATTCAGTAAGGAAGTAGATGAGCGTTTAAATACAGATATTCCGCGACTAGTAAAAGTAGCTAGAAACGAATTGAGAAAATACTTCCTTGAAGCAGAAATGGGCATATCGGGAGCTAATATAGCCGTTGCTGAAACAGGTACATTAGCGCTCTTTACTAATGAAGGAAATGCGCGCTTAGTGACAACGCTTCCTAAGATTCACGTAGCCTTAGTGGGAATGGAAAAACTAGTAGAGAAATTTGAAGATATAAATGCTGTAATGCAGACACTACCGAGAAGTGCCACAGGACAGCAGTTGACTAGTTATGTAACTATGGTAACGGGAGTTACCCCTACTGTAGTTGAAAATGGCTATGGAGAAAAAGAACTACACATCATCCTAATGGATAACGGCCGTACAGAGATGCGAGATGACAAGCTGTTTAAGCAAGCACTTCAATGTGTACGCTGTGCTTCATGCTTAAATGTTTGCCCTGTTTACAGAATGGTAGGTGGACACGTATTTGGTCACGTATACGCAGGAGGTATAGGTACGATCTTGACTGCATTTTTTGACGAAATGAAAAAGACAGAGAATATTCAAGGTCTTTGTATTCAATGCGGTAAGTGTAAAGAGATCTGTCCTGGTAAAATTGACATTCCAGCTCTAATCTTAGACCTGAGAAAGAGATTAGCAAAGGAAAATGGACAATCATTAATGGAAAAAGCTATTTTTGACGGAGTATTGACAAATAGAAGATTGTTCCACTCACTACTGCGAACAGCAAGTAAAACACAAGGGGTAGTGGGAGCAAAAGAAGGTTATATCAGACACCTACCTCTGTTCCTATCGGA
>NZ_JBNPXS010000091.1:0-1331 GCF_050433185.1 Desulfitispora alkaliphila | reverse complement strand
TCCTTTTTGCTGATCAGCTTCGGACACCTCGTATGATACCAAGGGGGCTTTTTTTATTCAATCCTCATTTAAATTCATTACAGGAATGCTCCTTTCTCGGTTTTCACCATCTATTGCAACAGTGTTACCATATCATACCTAAATTCTACGTCAACTTTATAATTCCTTTTTCTTGAACAGTTTACTAAGAATTCAAGTAGTTACTTCTAAATTTGTCTAGTATCTCGGTGAGGTGCGCCATAATCATCAAGTAATTGCCGTCAATGCCCCAGTAGACCATATCATATCCCATTGAACATCTAGCTGTTCCGTTGGAAGAAAAACCCGCAGGCGGTTCTTTTCATTGCGTAAGTTAAAAGGAATAATAGCTTGTGCTCCATATTTTTGAGCTGCAGTGTAATTGTTTTCCTCATAAGCTTTAATCGCTGAACTATCAATAGCTATTTTCGAGTCGCCTATAATGCCTTGGTTACGACATTCTATGACCAGATCATAGAGCAAATTCTCTGCAATCTTCAGCTCTGTTAATTTTTTGAACACACGACTAAGGGTTGAAATAGATGGAGCACTCTTTGTCAAATCAAAACCAAATTGATAGCGAAAGCGTTCAAAGTGACTGCCCTCCTTGTGAGTTTTCTTGCTTTGTCACTTGAAAATTTCTCCACATTGGGGTGAAGTCCTAGGAAGTCCTTTTTTATGTTTTTGAAAACCTTTTATATCAAGGGTTAATTAATTTGCAAAAGTCTCAGGTGTGAAAGTTGAGTTATAGTTTCAAATGTAAAAACCATAATTTCACAAAGATATTCACATTGTATCTGCCTAGATAAAAAATACATATTATCAAGAGGATTTTTAAACCAAGCATTTTGACTATACGGCAAGAATATTTAGGTGAGGACAGCTTAGAGGATTGGCATCGGGATCACCTTTATCAAAAAGACGAAGAACAATGGGTATATTATGCCTTAAAGGGTTTAACATTCAGTTAATCTATAAAACTGATATGATAAAACAAGAAGGGATAAATTGTTATTGACTATAAAGTTAAGACATGATATAGTATCAAATGTCGCTAAAAACAAGGGTGGCGGCAATAAGTAACTTTATATAGATTATTTAACTTTAGCAAGAAATCAACAATTACCAATAACTTCTATTGACGAAGTGAAACAAAAGTGCTATGATATAATTCCAGCTTGAGACAAGCAATGAATAACTTGCTTATCAAGCATAATTATGGGAATTAAGTTGGTCTTTGAAAACTAAACAGTTGTGCGATTTAAAAAGAAAAGAACCACACAGTTCTTTTGAAGTAATTAAGAAATTAGCCA
>NZ_JBNPXS010000090.1:0-1427 GCF_050433185.1 Desulfitispora alkaliphila | reverse complement strand
ACAAATGCAAGGCAAGGATATCATAAATTCCACATTTCATCAACTATTTAGGCCAATTTTCAGTAAAAATTTTTATCAACAACTTACAGAGTTGGAGGTTGATAAATACGTCAAGAAGTTAAAAACCGACCAATTACTTAAGCTTTTTGTTAATGCTCAGCTCGAGCAATACCGTGGGTTGCGGGATATCAGTAATAACCTTAATGATGACCAGTTTAGCCAGGCAATCAATCTAGATTCTATCAGTGCTTCTCAGCTATCACGTAGATTAAGAAAATTAAACCCAAAAATAGTTCAGCAATTGTTCTATACCTTAATTCGTGAGGCAAATAAAGGTATTGGGTTTAACTCATTAAGACAAACGCTTGGCAGGCTGTACCTAATAGACTCTTCAACAATTAGTCTCTCTCTTACTAGATACCAATGGGCTAAGTTTAGAAAAACTAAAAGCGGAGTAAAGCTTCATCTTTGTTTAAACTTTTGTGATGGAGAAGCTTTGCCGGAAAAAGCCGTTGTTACACAAGCTAAACCTGCTGATAAAACTCAAATGGATGCCCTGGTAGTTCTAAATGATGGTGCTTTGAATGTCTTTGACCGAGCATACGTAGACTACAAAACATTTGACGTCTATTGCGCAAATGGCACAAGGTTTGTGAGTCGTTTAAAAAACAATGCCTTAGTAGAAGTAGTAGAAGAAAGACCAGTAAAGCCTGAAAGCCCTATTATAAAAGACCAAATTGTTAAACTAGGTAAGGACAAAACAACTAAAATGGAACATCAGTTAAGGTTAGTTGAAACTAAAGACACTGAAGGTAATCCCATCATCATAGTTACAAATGATTTTGAACAAGAAGCTGAAGCAATAGGAGAAATTTATCGGTGCCGATGGCAAATAGAACTATTTTTCAAATGGCTAAAGCAGCACCTTAAAATCAAGCATTTTTACGGACTAAGCAAAGAAGCTGTCGAAAATCAGATCTACATAGCACTTATCACCTATTGCTTATTAATGTTACTTAAATCAAAAGTCGGTTACGATGGACCACTATTAACAATTAAAAGATTGCTAAGCACCTGCCTACATGAACCTTTATCTTCATTCATTAAAAAGCTTTATCATAAAAACCGGGGAGCTCCTAGAGTAAAGAGGAGAATAAACCATGGAGAAATTTTTGAAATTACCCTAAGGCAGGTGATAGAGCTCGAAGCAGATCATTTATATGATGATCGTGATTATGACCCAGTTATATTGTAAACATAATGATTGTGTAAAGATGTGGAAAAGGACTACCCTTATGTGGTTGCTCCTTTGGCCCACGGCGGAAAAACCCATATGTAAAATTATTGAATAAATAAAAATAAATGCAAGAATATTTCTTCTTAATTCTGGTTGTACTATGGTGATAAGTTTTTATGCAACACTAGTG
>NZ_JBNPXS010000089.1:0-1595 GCF_050433185.1 Desulfitispora alkaliphila | reverse complement strand
AGCAAAAAGGACCCTTAATTTATACCCAAGGAGGACTTCAAAATGAATTATACACAAAACCAGAAAATTTCTCAAGTAAAACCATCAACTTTGATCATTGGAATTGATATTGCAAAAGACAGCCATGTGGCTAGAGCTCTAGACTACCGAGGTATAGAATTTGGCAAACGCTTGGTCTTTGACAACAGAATGCATGGATACCAACAGCTACTAGATTGGGTAACCAAGCATAAAGAAGAAAATGATAAAACCAATGTCATTTTCGGTGTTGAACCAACAGGTCATTACTGGTTTAACCTGGCTTATTTCATTACAGATAAGGGTTACGATTTTGTTCTTGTTAATCCCATGCATGTAAAGCGGAGTAAAGAGCTAGACGACAACTCACCCACTAAAAATGATACCAAAGATGCTAAAGTTATAGCTCAGCTGATAAAAGACGGGAGATACTCAGTACCAAACCTCTTAGAAGGCGTACATGCCGAACTAAGACAAGGCGTCAAAATAAGAGATCAACTAGTCAAGCACCAGATGAGCGTAGAAGGGCGCATCCAAAACACTATCCAGCGCTACTTTCCAGAGTTTTTAGATGTCTTTGGTGATTGGCGGGGAAAAGCAGCTCTTTGTACTCTTAAAAAGTTTCCTCTACCATCTGAAATCAAAAAGATGACACCAGAGGAAGTGCTTGAAAAATGGAAGCCCTCTGTAAAGCGAGGGATAGGCATAAGTAGAGCTAAAAAACTTGTAGATGCAGCTAAAAACAGCGTAGGGATTAAAGTGGGTACCCAGTTTGCTAAACATGAGTTAGAAACCCTAATAGCACAATATGAGCTGTATCAGAAACAATTAGCAGAACTAGATACAGAGCTAGAAGCTCTAGTAGATAAAATGCCAGGGGCAAAAGAAATGAAAGCAATACCAGGGCTAGGAGCAGTAACAGTGGCGCTATTTTACTCAGAAGTAGGCGACATAACAAAATATAGTCATCCACAACAACTAGTTAACTTAGCAGGGCTATCACTAAAAGAACACAGTTCAGGTAAATACAAAGGGCAGACCAGAATAAACAAGCGAGGGCGGAGTCGACTACGCAGAGCCTTATACCTAGCGATACGCCCACTAGTTGCCCACAACCAGACATTTAAAACCCTGCATAACTACTATACAAAGCGCCCAGAACGCCCGTTAAAGAAGCAACAATCCCTAATAGCCCTTTGCTGCAAATTACTAAGAGTACTGTTTGCCATTGCCCAGAAACAATGTGAATTTGATGGATCAAAGCTATTAAAAGGTTTACCTCAAGCAAATACATTACAGGTAGCTTAAGCTAAATAAGTAATATCAAATAATACACATATTCTCTAAAGACAAACACCAACAGTGCAGAGTCGGAGCTAATTAAATCCATACGGGCACTAGACCCAGCAAAGGAGCATATCCGACCTCCACCTCATGGATACGCAGGACGAAGGAATGTATGGTAAAAAACCGGTGAGATATAGGAGGGTAAGCGACCATGAAACTAGTGGAGACTATAAGCACGGTCATACCATTACTTCCAAACATAACCAGTTTGGCAGATAGGATGGACTTTA
>NZ_JBNPXS010000088.1:0-1618 GCF_050433185.1 Desulfitispora alkaliphila | reverse complement strand
CTGCAATTATTCGTCAGACAGATAAGAGAACCGGCATTACATACGTCTATGAATCTGTTTCGTATTGGGACAAAGAGAAACAGCAGTCCCGAGCCAAGCGCAAGCTTATTGGAAAAGTAGATCCAGCTACCGGTGACATCGTTCCCACAAGAAAGAAGAAAGTCAAAGAAGCAGAAACAACTAAAAATCCAGGTCCAGTTCCTGCAAAGCACGTAAAACGTAGCTTTTACGGTGCTACCTATCTTTTGGATGAGATTGGTGAGAAGCTCGGCATTACAGAAGATTTAAAACGATGCTTCCCAGATAGATATAAACAGATTCTGTCGATGGCCTACTATCTTATCCTAGAAGACAGGAGTCCGCTGAGGCGCTTTCCAAAGTGGTCATCTCTTCACAAACATCCTTACAATAATAATATTACCTCTCAGAGAAGCAGTGAATTGTTTGCTTCCATTAGTGAAGATGAGCGCTATCAGTTCTTTTGCCTTCAAGGCAAGCGGCGTACAGAAAAAGAGTATTGGGCCTATGATACGACCTCAATATCCAGTTATTCAAAAGGACTCAAGCAAGTGCGTTATGGCCACAACAAAGAGGGCGACTATCTTCCTCAGATCAATCTGGCGCTACTCTTTGGAGAGGAGTCTAATCTTCCGTTTTATTATCGCAAACTGCCAGGTAATATTGCCGATGTCAAGACCATTAAGAACCTCATTGCAGACATGGACTTTCTCGAATATAAGAAAATAAAACTTGTAATGGACCGTGGGTTCTACAGCGAAAAGAATATCAATGCATTATTCCAAAATCATCTTAAGTTCCTCATGGGAGCGAGATTATCTCTGAAATTTGTAAAGAACGAGCTCGATAAAGTACGTAGTGACCTCAGGACCTGGACTAATTACAGTCAGAAACATGAACTATACGCCTTTACTCAAAGTATCAAATGGTCCTATTCTCAAGAAAGGCCTTATAAAGGAGACACCCTGGCAGGAGAACGGCGCATGTATCTACACCTGTACTTCAACAGCGAAAAAGCTCTGGAAGATGAGAAAGAGTTCAACACCAAGCTGATTAATTTGCAGGAAGAACTAGTAACCAATAAAAGACGGCCTGAGCATGAAAAGCTATACATAAAATACTTTGACATTTCCTCAACACCGGTTCGAGGCATTAAAGTAATTGCTAAGCAAAAGGTTATTGATGAAACAAAACGGAATTATGGATATTTTGCCCTCATCAGCAATGAAATCAAGGATCCAATTACAGCTTTAGAAACCTACCGCAACAAAGACCTAGTAGAAAAGGCATTTGGAAATCTAAAGGAACGGCTGAATATGCGTCGCATGCTGGTGTCTTCGGATGCTAGTCTTGATGGAAAGCTGTTTGTGCAGTTTATCGCCCTAATTTTTCTTTCCTACATGAAAAAAAAGATGCAGGACAACGATTTAATAAAAAAACATACTCTTCAGGATTTGTTTGACGAATTCGATATTATTGAATGTTATCATCAACCCGGCTTCAAACTGCGCATAGGCGAGGTCACACAGCGACAGATCGATCTCTACAAAAAAGTGGGGGTTACGCCTCCAACCTCGTTACAGTAACCCGGGAATGTAGG
>NZ_JBNPXS010000087.1:0-1638 GCF_050433185.1 Desulfitispora alkaliphila | reverse complement strand
TAACCTCCATTCCGCCGCTACGCTTGCGGCACAAATAGTAATGAAAAATGGTGCGCGGCTTTCACCACTTTGTTATTATTAGCTTAAGGAGAAGATACACTACAAAGCACGGCGGGGTGAGTCGTAGATTACTTCTCAGTTCAAAACAGTATGTTAACCAGTGTAAGAGCCATCTTTCAAGCACAAATAAGTGGTTCTATAAGACCGCACGCTAATAATTGTTTTAATTCTTCGTTAAATGTGTGATGGCTCAGTCAATGTCTTCCTCCCTACTAAACTATAAAAGGAGGCTGTGCTATGAAAATTGTTTATCCTATCTGTTGTGGCGTCGATGTGCATAAGACTTTTCTCGTTGCCACACTTATCACTTCAAAGGGGATTATGCCCCAGTATTCAAAAAAGAGATTTTCAACTTTTAACAATTCCATTCTCCAATTCAAGCAGTGGTTGATTGACAACAACTGCTATGATGTGTGCATGGAATCTACTGGAAAGTACTGGGTTCCTGTCTACAATCTTTTGGAAGATACCATCCGCGTTACTATTGCCAACCCCAAATGGGTGAAGGCTGTAAAAGGTAATAAGGATGATAAAAAGGATTCCAAATGGATTGGTGACCTTTTCCGTCTTGGTCTAGTACCTGGCAGTTATATTCCAGAAAAACCAATCCGTATTCTTCGTGAATATACTCGCTATCGGTCTAAACTGGTTTCTTGTAGAAGCAGTGAGAAAAACCGTTTTCAAAACGCTTTTACTGTCTGCAATGTAGCCCTTGATGCTGTCGTTTCCGACATGTTTGGCAAATCTGCCACTTCCATCACGGACTATCTTATCTCTTCTGATACCTTCGACCCAGAGATCTGCTCTTCTTTTCTACAAAAATCACTTAAGAAAAAAGCAGATGCTGTGGTTGAATCTATTGAAGGATATCAAATGTCTCAGGCACAAAAAGAGCGTATGATAATGGTTCGTTCCCATCTTGACTACGTAACCAATTCCATTGATGAACTGGACCAAAAAGTTGATAGATTGGTCAAACCTTACGAAGGTGCCATTAAACTTCTCTGTACCATTCCCGGAGTTAAGAGAGCTTCTGCAATCACTATCATCTCCGAGATTGGCACAGATATGTCTCAATTTGCCAACTCCAAGCGTCTGTGTTGCTGGGCGGGACTAACGCCTGGCAATAATGAATCTGCTGGTAAGAAGAAATCTGTCCGCATTACACGTGCTGGTGTCTACCTCAAACCTGCATTGGTACAAGTTGCCCATGCAGCCGTGAAATCGGATAAGTCTCCTTACTACAAAGTCAAGTACGAACGCATTTATAAAAGGAGAGGCAAAAAAAGAGCTATTATTGCTATTGCAAGGATGATACTTACCGCTATTTACAATATGTTTGACACTGGTGAGGTGTGGAACCCAAGTGATTTGTTTAAAATTGATATGCCACAAGAAATGATGGACAAGCAAAAGCAAAAAGCTGTTAAGCAAGCAGCAAAGCTTCTTATTTCCCTTGGGCTAATAAAAGAAACTGATATTTCTGTGGCTTAAACTACGTTCATTTTTTGGGGTCCTAAAAGACCTTTATTAAGTGTGCCCTTGTTTATTCCAAGCTACCTTATTTTTCACGCTATC
>NZ_JBNPXS010000086.1:0-1650 GCF_050433185.1 Desulfitispora alkaliphila | reverse complement strand
TAAAAAAAGTGGCTTCGCCACATTAATGGTCAGTCACCCTAGTGGCTGACTTTTTTCTTGGTGTTGCGTTTTTTCTTGAGTAATTTATCTCTATTTGGTATAAATATATTGGTGATTGTTTCATGAGTAATAAATCTTTTACTATTAAACAAATTCTAGCTGATCATTGGGATAACTTCCTTACTCTTAAATATGATTTGCGCCCTGCTATCCCTAAAAATGTTGAAAAGGTTATTCATTGTGGTGACCCTTCTTTTGGGCATGCTCTTTATTTTTGTGATCAATGTGAAAATTTTAAATATGTTCCCTTCCGCTGCAAAAGTCGTTTCTGTAATACCTGTGGTGCTTCTTATGTTTCTGATCGAGCTATAAGTATTTCTTCTAAACTCATTAATTGCACACATCGGCATCTTGTTTTTACTATTCCGTCTGAGCTTCGAAATTTTTTCCGCCTTGATCGCTCTTTACTTAATATCCTTTTTGAAGCTTCTAGTCAAACTATTTTTGCTTGGTTTCATAATCTTAATAAATCAGAGCATTTCACTCCTGGTTTTATTTCCACCCTTCATACCTTTGGTCGCGATCTTAAGTGGAACCCTCATATTCATATGATTATTACTGAAGGTGCTTCTGGCAATAATACTATTTGGCGCCATATTCACCATATTCCTTTCTCTATGCTTCGGAAACGTTGGCAAGCTACACTTTTGGATTTACTCCATAAAAAATTAGGCTCTCGTTTCTATTCTCTTAAATCTAAGCTTTTTCTTTCTTTCAAAAAAGGATTCTATGTTTATGCAAAAAAAGAAAAAAAGTCCATTGCTAAAAATTCTATAGACTATATTGTTCGCTATACTGGTAAACCCGCTATGGCTCAATCTCGTATTCTTAACTATGATGGCAATTTTGTTACTTTCTATTACGATAGACATGAAGATGGTAAGCGTGTTACTGAAAAACTTAGTGCCATTGAGTTTATTAAGCGGTTAATCGTCCATATTCCTGATGAGCAGTTTAAAATGGTTCGTTATTATGGGCTTTATGCTAAGAGACATAAACATTCTTCAAAGTTTATTCTATTGCTTTCTCCTGCAAAGAAAAGGTTCTTAAGAAAACACTCTAACTGGCGTGCACGTATTCTTATTGCTTTTGGAATTGATCCTATTCGCTGCAGCTGTGGTCACATTATGGAGTTTGTTGATATTTTTACTTCTAAGAAATCATCTCCTTTTCTTGCTGATCTTCCTCCACCAGCTTATAATGTTTCTTGAAGGAGGAGGTTTTCAATATGAACATTTTAGATGGTTTTACCAAAAACGATGACTTAGTTGAATTTATCTGCACTAAATGCAATTATTCTTTGTGGGTTCCTAGGTTTATCGTAAAGCAACTAGAGGAGGACAATATATTTAATGGCCTTGATAAATCCGTTCCCCCTCAACCCTTTTGTCAGGTATGTGATGGCACCATGGCTCCTGTTTCTTATACTGGAATTCGTGGTGTGAAATACGAATTTAAAAATTAATTTTTTACACATTTGCTATTTTAAAAGCCATTCTATAATGGCGTATTTATTGTGCCAAAATACAAATTTACATTTTATGTATTTTGGTTTTTTGTTTATTTGAGATATAGAACTTTCCTATTGAA
>NZ_JBNPXS010000085.1:0-1806 GCF_050433185.1 Desulfitispora alkaliphila | reverse complement strand
GATAACATTCAAGTCTGGTGGTGATGGCGAGGGGGTTACACCTGTTCCCATGCCGAACACAGCAGTTAAGTCCTTCAGCGCCAATGGTACTTGGACCGAGAGGTCCTGGGAGAGTAGGTCGCTGCCAGACAATTAGAAACACTCACTTTTGTGGGTGTTTTTTTGCGTTACAATCTAATACAGTACATAAAAAAACTCCTAAAACACATACTAAACCTGATTACATACAGATAAAGGAGGAATTTTGAGTGAAAAAGAAAACCACATTGTCTCTTTTAGTGGTGTTAGTGTTAATATGTTCTGCTTTAATATTAACGGGTTGTCCTCCTCAAGAGGAGGAAGAAGATCCCCAGCCAGAAGAACAGCCCCAGGAACAAGTGGAAACAGTAACATATGATCCAATCGATTACTCTGAGGGCTTCGAGTTTCCAGGAGATTGGGGAGAAGTACCAGTAAGTGAGATGACAGTTTTTTATCCAGGACAGTCCTCATGGCAGTATCTAGTGAGTGAGGAACACCCAGGAGCAGGTGCAATGGAGGGAGGAGCTAGCTGTAGTAGCTGCCATCAAGGCCAAGAAGAGCGATTAGGTGAAAGTTTAGTAAATCATGATGCATTAGAAGATGACCCTATAGAAGGAAAAGAACCACACAAAGAATTATTAGCTCAAGCTGCTTATGACGATGAGAACTTCTATTTAAAGTTGCAGTGGGAATCAGAGCGGCCAGGAATTTCACATCAGCTTTGGCGATATAATGGCGAAGATTGGGAAAGAGATGGAGGTCCTAGGCCCGATGTTGACAGCGATGGTAACATACCTAGCTACGAAGATAGGGTAACAATGCTTTTTACTGATCAAGATATCCCAGCTTATGATGGTGCTGATATTGGTTGGAATGAAGCAGGTTGTTTTATTACTTGCCATGATAGTATGAGAGCAATGCCCGAAGCACCTTCTAGAGAAGAAGTAGTAGCTCACCCTTATCTAGGGGAAGAAGGATTAAACCGAAGTGATATAAGGAAGTATCTGTTGGCAACTAGGACAGATTATGAAGGAGAAGGTGCAGGGTGGGATAATGTCAAACCTGAAAGTGAAATAGAAGCTATGTATCAAGAAGGAATGTTTTTAGATTTATGGCAGTTTAGAGGTAATCGTTCAGCGCCTATACAGTATGCCAGTGATGATTACGTACTTGAGTACAGATTTGGGGACGATGGTGAAGGACCGTTTACATCACAGAATGAAATAGAATGGATGTATGATCCAGATCAAACTGACGGTCTTAACGCTATACCTGAAGATAGATTTGAAGAAATGTTAGAAATGGTTCCGCTTAAGCCAGATGAAAACGGTATTCCTTTTGATGAAGATACAGAGTTTCAAGAAGGAGACTTATTACCTTATAGACTTCTACGAGATCCCTCAGGCAGTGCTGCTGATGTAAGAGCTTATAGCACCTGGGAAAATGGTATATGGACTGTGGTGTTTGTAAGAAGCTTAGATACTGGTAATCCCGATGACAAAGCTCTTGTAGAAGGAGAAATATATACAGTTGGATTTGGGTTATTTGATGATCACGTATCTAATCGTAGACATCATGTTTCTTTTGAAAAGACCCTTGGTATAGGTGTAGAAGAAGAGGTAGATATTAATGCAATTAGAATAGAATAAAGAAATATAAGAAGGAGGCTAGATAAAGCCTCCTTCTTATATACGTGTGCCCGGCACGGGCGGTAACTTGGCGGTGAAAGTCCGCTGTGGGCTTGGTAGTGGGAACCACTAGCCAATGACAAGGGTGTCCATCGCG
>NZ_JBNPXS010000084.1:0-1904 GCF_050433185.1 Desulfitispora alkaliphila | reverse complement strand
GTGTGCCCGGCACGGGCGGTAACTTGGCGGTGAAAGTCCGCTGTGGGCTTGGTAGTGGGAACCACTAGCCAATGACAAGGGTGTCCATCGCGAGGTGGAATCTGAAGGAAGTCGGAGGCAAAATCTCGGTCTGATGAACAAGAACCAGATAAGGCTGAATAGGGGTGGATGAGTTTGCATAACAAAACAAAGTCCAACACTACCCGAACCCCTTACAGTATATCTGGCAGATATATGAGATGAAAGTTACCGCTCTTACCCGGGGAGGTCTCAAGGATATGCTATGGAGATGAAATTCAAAATGGCAACTTACACAGTGATGTGTGACTGAACCTTGAGAAGTCAGCAGAGGTCATAGTACCAAGATGGATGCATACATCTTGGGAAGGACCGAACATTGAGGAGGATGAAGAATTTGAGGGTTTCAAGTGATATGCAACGACAGCAGAAAACTTCATATGAAGACTCTAGTGCAAAGAATAGGTTGGAAACTGAAGGTATGCACAGAGTGCCTAGTGTGTCCTTGGCATCCCCGAAGGAAGCATCTAGTGCAAGCTCTGATAATCTCATAGAACAGATACTTTCTAGAGAAAACATGACCAAAGCTCTGGAAAGAGTAGAGAAAAACAAGGGCAGTCATGGAGTAGATGGAATGAGGGTTGATGAACTTCGACCCTTCCTGAAGCAAGAATGGATGTCCATCAAGGAAAGTATCCTAATGGGTAAATACAAGCCCAATGCTGTAAGAAGAGTTGAAATTCCAAAACCAGATGGAGGTGTTAGACTTCTAGGAATACCCACCGTACTAGACAGGCTAATCCAGCAAGCAATAGCACAAGTCCTAACAGGAATATTCGACCCACACTTTTCGGGCAACAGTTATGGTTTCAGACCAGGCAAAAGCGCCCATGAAGCTGTCCTGCAAGCAAAGGAGTATATGAACCAAGGGTATAAATATGTAGTGGACATAGACTTGGAGAAATTCTTCGACAGAGTGAACCATGACATATTAATGCACAGAATATCTAAAAGAGTAAAGGACAAAAGAGTGCTTAAACTAATCCGTCGATACCTACAGTCAGGAATTCTGCTAGATGGGATAGTAGTCAAAAGTGAAGAAGGGACCCCGCAAGGAGGCCCATTAAGTCCCCTCTTAGCAAACATCCTGCTGGACGATCTAGATAAAGAACTGGAAAAGAGAGGGCACAAATTCTGTAGATATGCTGACGATGTTAACATATACACTAAATCAAAAAGAGCAGGACAACGAGTCATGGAAAGTGTGACAGCCTATCTAGAAAAGAAACTAAGACTAAAAGTCAACAAAGAAAAGAGCGCAGTGGATAGACCAACTAGAAGGAAATTTCTAGGGTTCTCTTTCTACACTGCAAAGGGCGGATACAACATAAGAATTCACCCCAAATCCATAAAGAGACTTAAGGACAAGGTTAGAGCAATCACAGCAAGAAATTGGAGCACAAGCATGGAAGGAAGAATTAAAAAGCTCAACCAAGTAACAGTGGGCTGGATGAACTACTTTGCGTTAGCAAATGCAAAGAACATAGCTAAGAGTCTTGACGAATGGATTAGAAGAAGACTTCGAATGTGCATATGGAAGCAATGGAAAAAGCCAAAGACCAGAATTAAGAACCTAACAAAATTCGGCATACCTAAGCACAAAGCCTATGAGTGGGGAAATACAAGAAAAGGCTACTGGCGAATAGCCAACAGCCCAATTCTTTCTAGAAGTTTAACTAACGAATATTTCAACTCATTATCTTATCAGAGCCTATCGGCTAGATATCGGAAAATGCAATTAACTTAATGAACCGCCAAGTACCGAACGGTATGCTTGGTGGTGTGAGAGGACGGTAGATAAAATAATTATCTACCTCCTACTCGAT
>NZ_JBNPXS010000083.1:0-2144 GCF_050433185.1 Desulfitispora alkaliphila | reverse complement strand
TGCAATTAACTTAATGAACCGCCAAGTACCGAACGGTATGCTTGGTGGTGTGAGAGGACGGTAGATAAAATAATTATCTACCTCCTACTCGATTACCATTAAGAAAGTATAACTTATTTTCGGATTTAGAAAGCTTGGCAAAAGCTATGTTTACTTTATTGTAAATATAAATAGTTAGCATCAGATGAGATTTCTGGTTGCAATGCTTGTGTCAAACTTGATGCAATAATTTTGCTACTATTTTCAGTTAATTCATCTATTTCTTTAGGTGTTACCATAAGTTGTTTCGCGAAATTACTCAAAACATAATCAATTGATTTAGCTATTTTTTCACTGGTTACATTATCTTCAATATCAGGTATTGTTGGTGCTAACTCTGTTATTAAAGCTTCAACTGTATCATGAGCTATAATTGCTGCATTTACAACGGTGGGAATACCTACAGCAATAACTGGAACTCCGATACTATCCTTGTTAATTCCTATTCGCTTATTACCTATGCCACTACCAGGATTAATTCCTGTATCGGCTATTTGTATAGTAGTTCCAATCCTTTTAACGCTTCTAGATGCTAGTGCATCAATTGCGATAACAAGGGAAGGATTGACTTTATCTACAACACCTTTTATTATTTCAGCGGTCTCAATTCCTGTAATCCCCAAAACACCAGGTGATAGAGCACAAACTGGGCGAAGACCTTGGGTTAATTCCGCTGGGGCATGATCACCTAAATGCCTAGTAACCAAGACATGACTAACCACTTTGGGGCCTAAAGCATCGGGTGTTGCGTGCCAGTTACCTAAGCCTACAATTAAAACTGTTTGACTTTCATCAATCTTTATAAGCCGCTCTAGTTCTAACGCTAATAGGCTTGATATCTCATCGTGCACTTGTTTATTATTTGTTTTGATTTCTGGAGCATCTATGGTTATGTAATTACCCATGGGTTTGTTCATTAATTTTTCAGCGTGTTTGTCAGTAACCTCAATTCGATTTATCTTTGCTTTGTCGTGAGTTATTACTTCCTGTGTAACGCCTGATATTTCTTGTCCTGTCTCACCTCGTACAGCTTCTTCTGCTTCAACAGCTAGGTCTAACTGTATAGAATACTTCTTATAAATATCATCTCTTCGCATGGAAATCACCTCTTATTTTTACTCTAAAGTTATTTTTACCAGTAATGTAATATTTATACGATACTTTGCAAAAAATAAAATGACATTATAACAAACTACTTAATAAAGGGGTGAGGCTGTGTATTGTAATCAATGTAATAGTAAATTAAGAAAAGAAGGTACTAATCTGTACTGTAGCAGATGTAAACGAGCTTATAGATTGGATAGTTTTAATAGAAAAACTCATAATTTAAAGTAAAAACATAGATTTTATAAAAAAAATAAAAAAAGGGGGTTGACGTTTCTGCTTTTTTCGTGTAAACTTAGATTTGCTTTTAAAAATTGTGCCTGTAGCTCAGCCGGATAGAGTGTCTGACTACGAATCAGAAGGTCGGGAGTTCGAATCTCTCCAGGCACGCCATAAAGTATCGCAGGGGAGTAGCTCAATTGGCAGAGTAGTGGACTCCAAATCCATTGGTTGCGGGTTCGATTCCTGTCTCCCCTGCCAACAAGGAGAAGTACTCAAGTGGCTGAAGAGGCGGTCCTGCTAAGACTGTAGGGGGTAATTACGCCCCGCGAGGGTTCAAATCCCTCCTTCTCCGCCAGCGGGTGTAGCTCAATGGTAGAGCCCTAGCCTTCCAAGCTAGTCACGTGGGTTCGATTCCCATCACCCGCTCCATTTTTTTTGTTTAAAACTGCGCCTGTAGCTCAGCTGGATAGAGCAACGGACTTCTAATCCGTAGGTCAGAGGTTCGAATCCTCTCAGGCGCGCCACTAAACTACATGGTGGGTGTGGCGAAGTTGGTTAACGCACCGGATTGTGACTCCGGCATTCGTGGGTTCAAGTCCCATCACTCACCCCATTAATTACCATTTGACATTATTCTGGGTGTTGTGATAAACTATTATAAGTCGCTTAAAACGGCGGCGGAATAAGTTGGTCTTTGAAAACTAAACAGTTGTGCGATTTAAAAAGAAAAGAACCACACAGTTCTTTTGAAGTAATTAAGAAATTAGCCAAAGTTCAAT
>NZ_JBNPXS010000082.1:0-2165 GCF_050433185.1 Desulfitispora alkaliphila | reverse complement strand
TTCTTCTTTGTCTTTTAGCCATGTAAACCTCTCCTTTTCTACTTATTAATTTACATGACCTTATCTTTATTGTCCAATTAAGTGTAACCTATCCAAATATTTAAAAGAAAAGAACAGTGAACAGGGCTATATCTCCCTTTCACTGCTCTTCTGCAGAAATAGTGTTAATTTCCGTTATTTATTTTGTTGTTATTCTTCTTCGTCGTTAGTATCATTATTACCATTTGGTATATCAAGAATATCCTCAAGCTTGAATTGAAGTAGCATTTCTTTCTTAATAATACCTCTTAATGTTTGTTCTACTGAGCGGTTAACTTCCAGCAACTGATCTAGTGATGGAGGATTTTGCGGGTTTACTCCTTCAAGAGTTCCTAAAACAAATTGAATCTTTTCTGCCTCAGCGTTAATCATGTGAGCCAAGCCTAGCTCTTCAAAAGCGACGGATGCCAAAAGCAAATTAATAACATCTTCTCGGTCAAGATCAATCTCTGGAGTTACATTTGGAACGTTTGGAAATGACATACTCAAAACACCTTCCTCTTTTTTGATATTTTATACTGTAGTATATTCCTAACAGTTAGCAGTGTGATTAATTACAATTGCCTCATTTTAAATTTTTTATTATATAATTAAACATTTGGACATATGTTTAAATAGGTCAAACTGTTTAGAAGCGATGTTGAAGGAAACTAGATTTTTGGGAAGGGAAGTAAGAGATATGAAACTGGAAAATGCGCTTAACCTTTTGTTAACTTCAATAGCACTTCAAGAAAAAAGTTTATCTGAAATGATGGATGCAGAAACTAAAAAAATGTTATATGTTTTAGATGAGTGTAAACTTGAAAAGCTTTCAATCCAAGATACTAAAGATATTCATAAGAGTGTAAACCAAACTCTTACGAATATGATTAAAATGCAGATGCTGTTACAATCTAAGGTGGAAAATATCGTGGAATTAGTGCCTACAACAACTGCAAATTCAGCTTCCACAACAAATTCAAAAACTACATCTACGACTTCAACAAGTACAACTACAAGTACTACTTCAACAAGTACAACTACAACAAAGAAAAAACTGGTTTGGCGCATACCATGAATTTTCTCCCAGCCAATAAAAAAAGACACTAAATACAGTAAAAAATGGGCCTCTGCTCACTTACTTAGCATAGCCCATTTTTTTGCGCATTACTGCCACCAATCCAGTCTTTGTTTTTTGTTAATTTAGAGCAGGCTGACAATTGATAACTAATCCTCGTAACACATCTGGTCCTCTTTCATCAGTTTCCGTATTATAAGGGAAGACCACTACAAGGTTAGCTCCTAACGGAGGAACATCAACATCTATTGCCCCAGCCCAAACTACAGGTTGTTGATCAATTGAAACCCTTTCTAACGGAATCAACCTCTCTATTTCCCTAAACACTAAGGAACCTAGGTAAGCGTTGAAATCGCCAAAGGTAGAAGGTTCAGGTAAGCCTACGGCAGCAACAGTTACTCTACCACCATTGTCATTTGGCTCGATTAATGACACTCCACGAAAATCTAAATTGTTTGCATCAACTGCTCTTTGTAAAACTAAACAGCAGGCATCAGTGACTATAAGAGGTATGCATATTTGTTCACCTGGAAAGATAAGAGTGGGATCTGGCAGCCAGAAGTTGGCTTCGATTAAGACATTTAGCGGTATTCCCTCAGCCCTTGCAATTAGAAATAGTGTCTCTCCCCTTTGAACCGTTCGCAAGCGTCCTCGAGGACATAACCGATCAACAACACCCGGAATGCAAATTACCTGCCCAATGGTAAGCCTATCTGGAACTATTCCCGGATTTGCCTCAATGATTTGATCAACAGTTACTGAAAACAACCTACTTATCGAAAATAGTGTTTGGCCCCGCCTAACGGCATAAAGTATTCCTCCCGGACAATTTGTTGCTTGAAAAACCATACTATCATTTTGATTTTCATTCTCCATACTAAGATTCCCCCCAGTTTAATTTTAGTTGTCTTTGTAACATTATAGGCATAAACAAAAAAACAGTTCCTAGCTGTCTAGAAAATTGCGAAAATCAAGTATCGAGTAGGAGGTAGATAATTATTTTATCTACCGTCCTCTCACACCACCAAGCATACCGTTCGGTACTTGGCGGTTCATTAAGTTAATTGCA
>NZ_JBNPXS010000081.1:0-2638 GCF_050433185.1 Desulfitispora alkaliphila | reverse complement strand
GTGTGACACGTTCGTAATTGAAAAGATTACGCACTACAACCGTTCGGTTGTGGGAGAACTGATAATTCAATAGGTAAAATGAAGGAGTAACGCCCTGAAGTGCCTACCCTAATACTCCGAATGGCGTCGTGGTTATTAAGAACCTAACACGTCATAAGCTCGGTGAAGACGGCTGAGAATATACCCTAACAGGTTAAGCTGAGGAAAAGCGAACAGTAAAATGTCGAGTGTACGATAGGTCGGGGGTCTATAAAATATCTATGGTTAGAATATCCATCCTTAAAACGATGGATGACGAATTCTCGAAGGTAAGGGTCTAGAAGAGGATTTAGTCGAAAGGCTAAAAATTGCCTATAGTGCAAGGTTTGTGAGGATGAGTAAAAATGTTGCCTATGAAAATCCTTATGCCATTACAGGTGGTATCAAGCAAACAGGACCAGAGAGAAAACCTAAGGATATATGCACAGATAGAATTATCGGAACGTGGAAAGTGTGTAACGTGGAGGGCTTAATCCCTAGGAAGCGTTAGCAAGGAAACCCATTGGGATAACTTGCTTTAATGCACATGAGAGTAGTGGCACAGTACCTTTGAAGCCGTGATAATAAATGGTGGAGGGATAGCCACAAGTCAATAATATCACAATAAAATTCACTAACTATTGCATAAGGTTCGAGTATGACTAAAAGAGGCAAAATTCCCATGAGGGGATGATAAGCCGACTTATGACAACCAAGAAACTTAAAAAGAGGCAAAAACTCAGGAACAATGAGTATTACGACATCCAAGACGAGTTCGACGAACTTTACCGACGCTCTAAACAAGGGTCTAAATTCAACAACCTCTTGGAATTAATAGCCAGTGACCAGAACATCTTACTTGCATATCGAAATATCAAGAAGAACAAGGGTAGCAAAACCAGAGGCTCCAACCGCACCACAATTATCGACACAGGCAGAACGGACCCAGGCAGACTGCTACAGTATGTCAAGAACAGGCTCCAGAACTACTCGCCTCAGCCGGTAAGACGGAAGGAGATAGAGAAAGAAGACGGCAGGATGCGACCCCTTGGCATACCGACTATAGAAGACCGTCTGATACAGCAATGTATTAAACAGGTCTTAGAACCCATTTGTGAGGCAAAGTTCTACGAGCATAGTTATGGTTTTAGGCCAAATAGGGGAACACACCATGCTATTGCAAGGGTAAATTTCTTAGCATACAAGGCCAAGCTACAATATGTTGTCGATATAGATATAAAAGGCTTTTTTGACAATGTAAATCATGCCAAACTTATGAAACAGATGTGGAGCATCGGAATTCAAGATAAGAACTTGCTTTGCATTATTTCTAAAATGCTAAAAGCAGAGATTAAAGGGATTGGGATTCCAACAAAAGGAACACCCCAAGGGGGTATACTTAGTCCACTGCTTTCGAATATTGTCCTAAATGAATTAGACTGGTGGATAAACAGTCAATGGGAAGGTATGCCGACGAACCACCAATATGCAAATAAGAGTAAAAAAGTACGAGCTCTCAAAAATACAGGTTTGAAGGAAGTATACATTGTGAGATATGCAGACGACTTCAAGTTGTTATGCAGAACCAGAGAAAGTGCTAGTAAATTGTTCTGTGCGGTTAAAGACTGGCTAAACAAGAGATTGAGTTTAGAGATAAGTTCAGAGAAATCCAAGATAGTTAATCTAAAAAGACAATACTCAGAGTTCCTCGGAATACGTATTAAGCTTCAGGAGAAAGGGAAGCTGTATGTTACGACCTCCCGAATGACTGAGAAGTCGGTTCGGAAGAGTAAAAAAAAGCTGAAAAATAGTATCGACACTCTGCAGAAACAGCCCACCGCAGACAACATGCAGAAGCTCAACGCCTGTATATTGGGACTGCATAACTATTACTGCGTGGCGACAAACGTAGCCAGAGATTTCGATAAAATTGCCTTTCAAGTTAACGCGAACCTTAAGAACACGAGGCCTATGACAACACAACGAGGACAATTAACCAAATCCTATACCAGTTTCTATGGGCATTACACTGGCCGCCCAAAATTTATTATGGGAATACCGCTTTTTCCCATACATTTAATCAAGTTCAGGCCACCTCCATATTTTGACCAAAAAAAATGTAACTATACGATAGAAGGGCGAAACAAGTTACACAACCCCCTTCAGGCTATTAATACATTGGTATTGCGTTATCTAATGGAGTACCCCGTTGAACTAGAAAGCACAGAGTTTAATGATAACAGAATATCGTTATTCGTAGGACAACAGGGTAAATGCTTTATTACTGGGACAGAACTTGCGACCTCCACTCTGGAGGTTCACAGGAAAATCCCCAAAAAGAACGGCGGAACCGACGAATATGGGAACCTGGTTATTGTACTATCGGGAGCGCACAAGCTAATCCATGCCTTGGATGAAGAAGTTGTGCAAGAATGTCTAATGGCACTGAGAAACAGCAATATCAACTATAAACGCCTCAATCAACTAAGGATAATGGTTGGAAATAGTGAAATTTGTGTGGGGTAATTATTGATGGAACGCCGTATGAGGGGAAACTCTCACGTACGGTGTGGAACGGGGGAAAAGGTGGAGATTATATCAAAGCCTTACCTATCGTTAT
>NZ_JBNPXS010000080.1:0-2769 GCF_050433185.1 Desulfitispora alkaliphila | reverse complement strand
ATCCAGTTCCTGAGGCTGACCCACTGTTAGGTGATAATGAAATACTGAGAATGAGTGAGTATTAAAGAGAAATATTAACTTTATAGAAGGAGGATTCCTGTAATGAACCCCCTTGGTATCATACATACGAGGTGTCCGAAGCTGATCAGTAAACAATTAGCAGACCTAGACACAGAGCTAGAAGCTCTATTAGATACAATACCAGGGGCAAAAGAAATGAAAGCAATCCCAGGTTTAGGAGCAGTAACAGTAGTGCTATTTTACTCAGAAGTAGGTGACATAACAAATTATAGTCATCCACAACAACTAGTTAACCTAGCAGGGCTATAAACTTTATAGAAGGAAGGGTGATAAAATGAACTCTCTAAAAATGAAATTAATTATAATTTTTAGTATGATTTTCACAGGAATTTTTTTAGTAACAACCATTGCTAATACTTTAGTTACCGATAAATACATAGGAGACGAGGTTGAAAGAGCCCTAATGAGTAATGTAAACAACAATGCCTTGCTCATTGAAGAAATGATGGGAGATCATTTTGATTATATGGCCACATTATCAGAGCATCCTGAAATTTATCAAAATGGCAATAATCCCTTAGAATATACGGATGCTGAGTGGAGTCAATTTGCTTCGCAATTTCATCCACAGATGGAAAGGAAAGGTTATGTAAGAATGTTTTTAAGTGACGATCAAGCGAATTCCTATCGTTTGGATGATGAGAGGGTTCATGTGAATATAACTACAAGAGAATATTACCAAACGGCTATGGCAGGGCAACCTAATATTTCAGATGTTCTCATAGGAGCAGAATCGGGTGAACCTATTTTAATCATTGCAGAACCCATTGATAGAAATGGAAGCATTCAGGGAATCTTATATGCGGTTATGAATCATAGTGAAATTGATCGAATCAGTAGTCAACTAACATATGGGGAAACGGGATTTTCTTATATTGTCAATGGGCAAGGGGATTTGATCACGAGCCCTGTTTTTGGACATATTGAAAATCAGGCAAATTTAATTGAGCTTGCTAATGAGGATTCCTCTAGTGTAGGACTGGCAGAGCTTCTTCAAAATAAAGTCTTACAAGGGGAAACAGGTTATGGACAGTACCGTATTGACGGAAATGATCTAGTTGCAGCCTATACTCCAATAAATCATCCTTACTTGAATTGGTATATGGTTACGGTTGTCCATGAAGATGAAGTTTTTTTAGGAGTAAAGTCTGCTAGTAGGATAGGTGTTTTGGTATCAGTAATTTCTTTATTGATTGTTATCACAGTGGTGTACTTTGCAAGTGATAAAATAGCAAAGCCTATTGTTGCCGTGACCCAAAGGCTGAATAAATTAGCGGTGCTTGATTTTTCAGAGGATCAAAATGTTGAAGAATCAAAAGAGGTGGAAAGAAAAGATGAAATTGGAGAAATGACAAAAGCTCTTATTTCAATGAGGGACAATATTGTTAAGTTTATTAAATCAACTGCCGATTCAGCGGACCAAGTGGCGTCATCTTCAGAGGAACTTACCGTTGGAGCCCATGAAACGAGTAATGCCTCGATGGAAGTAGCTAAAACTATTAATGAAATTGCAAAAGGAGCAACTGATCAGGCAAATGATACAGAAAACACGGCGAATAACATCGAAGAACTCAGCCGCCTATTGGATAACAATGCGAAGTTTATTTTAAAACTTAATGAAGCGGCAGGGAAGATTGATTCTGAAAAAGAAGGTGGTTTTAAAATATTATCAGAGCTTGTGGGAAAAACAAAAGCTTCCACTATTGCTTCAGAAAAAGTATATGAAACCATACTCAGTAACAATAAAAGTGCTAAAAAAATAGAAACGGCGAGCTCGATGATTCAAAGTATTGCTGATCAAACCAACCTATTGGCTTTAAATGCAGCTATAGAAGCGGCAAGAGCAGGAGAGGCCGGACGAGGATTTGCTGTAGTCGCAGGTGAAATTAGAAAACTTGCTGAAGACTCTAATCGGTTTACAAGTGATATAAAAGAAGTTATTGAAGAGCTGAAGTCTAAGTCCGAGAATGCAGTGGATACTATGAATGAAGTGAAAGAAGTTGTCGAAGAGCAAAGAAAGAGTGTTAAAGAAACCGAAGAGAAATTTGATGGAATAGCAGAAGCAACGGACCTTGTAAGAGAAGTTGTGGATAAGCTGAATGAGTCTTCGGAGCTTATGGCAAAAAATAAAGATAATATTATCGAATTGGTACAAAATTTATCGGCAATTGCTGAAGAGAATGCAGCGGGAACCGAAGAAGCTTCAGCCGCAACAGAGCAACAAGCTGCAAATATTAAAGAAGTTGCTAATGCTGGAGAAAACTTGGCAACCATTGCTGAAGATTTACAAACATTGATTGATAGATTTAAAGTGTAATATTTATAAACTAAGGTTATATTTTATAATAACCTTAGTTTTTTTTATAGAGTGAAGGGAAAGGGGTCAGGCTTAAGTTATTTATAAGACAAAATTAAAGACTTATAGAAAAGCAAATTTAGAAACTTAATCAAGGAAATCCTTAGTAAACTAGGGTATATTTAAAACCCTTTAAAATGGGATGATCCAGATGATTGGATAAATAAGATATTAGGTGTCGACAATGCAAAACTAGAATAATTCTACATTAAGTATAGCTTTTATTTTTCTTTCAAGCAAAAAAACACCCACAAAAGTGAGTGTTTCTGATTGTCTGGCAGCGACCTACTCTCCCAGGACCTCTCGGTCCAAGTACCATTGGCGCTGAAGGA
>NZ_JBNPXS010000079.1:0-2798 GCF_050433185.1 Desulfitispora alkaliphila | reverse complement strand
TGTTTATATTAAACTAAAAGTACCCCAGTATTTTAATTGAAAAATACCCCACCTTAAAATATAATTCTATGTGTTCCAGTTAAGACATCTGGGGGCATAGGGGGATTGGGGAGATTGATAAGGTTGATCGATAAACAAGAAATCATCTTAATGGTATGCAGAGACGGTAAGTCTCAAAGAGCTGTAGAACGGGAAACCGGTATTAATAGAAAGACTATACGAAAATATGTAAAGGAGTACGAAAGCAAACGACAAGAATTGTTAAATAACGGAGCCACTGGTGATGTTAGAGAGCTAACAGATAGCATAGTTGAAGCACCTAAATACAACTCCAGTACCCGCGCAAAGCGCAAATTAACCGATGAAGTTATTAAAGAAATTCAAGGCTATCTAGAGGAAAATAAAGAAAAAATAGCAAGGGGGCAAAGAAAGCAACAAAAAAAGAAAATAGATATATTTGAAGCTTTATGTGAACAAGGGTTTGAAATTAGCTATTCAACAGTATGCAACACCGTAAGATCTTTAGAAAACAAAGGGGCTGAAGCATATATTAGAGCTCATTACGCTCTAGGGGATGTTTGTGAGTTTGATTGGGGCGAGGTGAAAATATTCATAGACGGTCAACTTAGAGTTCTGCAAATGGCCGTGTTCACTAGCGCCAAGGGAAATTACCGCTACGCAATTTTATTTGCCAAGCAAGATACATCCTGTTTTTTAGAATCTCACGCACTGTTTTTTGAGCATATTGGGGGTGTTTATCAAACCTTAGTATATGACAACATGAAGGTCGCTGTCAGGAAGTTTGTGGGTACTGAAAAAGAACCAACAGAGGCCCTGCTTAAATTATCTTTATACTATGGTTTTCAATTTCGCTTTTGCAATGTGAGAAAAGGTAATGAAAAGGGGCATGTGGAAAAGAGCGTGGAGTATATCCGCCGTAAAGCATTTTCAGCCAAAGATTCATTTGCGTCAATTGAGGAAGCCAATAGCTACTTAGCTAACATCTGTCAACGGCTTAACTTAAAACCTCAAAGTAGCAATGGTAACCAGGTGGCTGCAGAAGTTTTAGAAGAAGAAACACCCTATTTATTACCAAAGCTGCCTATGTATGATGCAGCTAAAATTACTGAATTAAGAGTAAGTAAATACTCCACAATAACCGTAAACAGCTGTCACTACTCTGTTCCAGATCAGTTTGTTGGCAAAATGATACTAACGAAAATCTATACCAATCAGATAATTTGTTACTGGCAGGGACAAGTAGTAGCAAAACATAGCCGCAAGCTAGGTCATTGTGAGTGGAGTATTCAGCTAGAGCACTATCTAGGCACATTGAAAAAGAAGCCAGGGGCAATAGCTTCTAGTGTTGCACTACACCAAGCTAACCCCAAGCTCCAACAAATATACGCCAGTTATTATATCACAAAAGAACGTGATTTTGTTGACTTAATCTACTTTATTTCAGAAAAAGGATTAGAGGTGGTGGAAAAGGCAATTGACACATTAATCAGGATAAATACCTTAGAAGTGACAACTGAAAAGATTAAAGCCATTTGCAGTAGGAAGCAGGAAATTAAACCAAATTATATACAAACCAACAACAATGATATATTAGCCCACTCCCTAGCCATGCTTAAATCATTTGAACAGTTAGTTCCTGCTGCTAGTGATGAGTTTAAGAAAGAGGTTGCAATAATATGATAACAAATGAAAAGAAAACCCTCTATAGCGAGATTGAAACATATGCGGATTACCTAAAGATGCCAGCTATGAAGAAAGGCTACCTAGAGGCTATTAAGGACGCCAACTTGCGTGATATTAGCTATGAAGAATTTATCTGGTCATTACTACAGAGGGAGTGTGATGTGCGACAGGAAAATGCCAAGCAAGACCGTGTGCGTCGGGCAAATTTCCCTATGAAAAAGCACCTTGAAGATCTGATTGTGAAAGATCTACCTGAAGATGCCCAAAAAAAATTTAAAGCCCTTAGCTCTTTGGATTTCATCCAGTCTGGCCAAAACGTAATTCTAGCCGGTAACCCCGGCACTGGCAAGACCCATTTAGGCATTGGGCTAGGAATTAAGGCTTGTTTAGCAGGGTATAAGGTACTCTTTGCCACAGTCCCATCACTAATTAACCAGTTAAAAGAAAGCCGCTCAGAAAAGACATTACGAGCACTTGAGAACAAATTTGAGAAATATGACTTGGTGATTGCAGATGAGTTGGGCTACATTTCCTTTGATAAGGAAGGCTCTGAGCTATTATTTACCCACTTATCCTTAAGAGCTGGTAGGAAGTCTACGCTGATAACTACAAACCTTTCCTTCGAAAGGTGGGATGAGATTTTCCATGACCCAGTACTTACAGCAGCCATGATTGATAGGCTAACTCATAAGGCTTATATCGTAAATATGAATGGAAATTCATATCGCCTTAAAGAAACTTCCGAATGGGTAAAGCAGCAGTAATTGTATAGTGTCATCTTATTACATAAAAGAGAGCCACTATATGCATCCATCAGAGCCACCACTCTCAATTGTCTTCGTTGGGTAGTGAGACTGTGGTGGGAAGCAAGGGATAATCGTAGCGAGTTCATCTTGACCCTTGGTTCCCCGCACAAGCTAATATCCTATTACTGAAGGTGTCTGTAGCCAGACCACCTGTCTTTCGGCAAGGACGGGGTTTGGGGTAGCGCTCCAAACTTTTCTTAAAGCCGAAACTTTAAATTAATATTTTTTTGCATCAAAGTGGGGTACTTTTCAAGTATTATGTGGGGTAATTTTTACTTGACAAAAACA
>NZ_JBNPXS010000078.1:0-3306 GCF_050433185.1 Desulfitispora alkaliphila | reverse complement strand
TTTTGCTCGCCTAAACGATGGTAGGGTAAGAGCTCAAGTGTCACATTAGGCTGATCTTTAATAAAATCAGATATGGCAAGCACATCGGCTTCTGTATCATTAAATCCTGGTATTATTGGTGTTCTAACAATCTTGTTTAGAGAAGGGAATTCAGTACACATTTTTTTAAAATTATCAAGAATCAGTTCATTACTTACACCAGTATATTCTTGGTGTTTGTTGGAGTCCATGCACTTTATATCAAAAAGAACAGTATCTAACTGTTCGCAGGCATCTTTTAGAACGGGCCAATTAACATGACCACAAGTTTCAATAGCTGTATTTATCCTTCGGTGCTTTGCTTCTTTTAATAATGAAACAGCAAATTCAGGCTGTGATAGAGGTTCGCCTCCACTTAGAGTCATACCGCCTTCAGAACGGGTGAAAAACAAACTATCACCTTCAACGATATCAATTACGTCTTTCACATTCATCAATTTTCCATAAGGATTTAACGCCTTCGAAGGACATGTCTCCGTACAAAGCAAGCAGTTATTACACAGTTCTCTATCTAGAATTATTTTATCACCATTCTTTTTTATAGCGCCAGACATACACACTTCCATACACATGATACACTCATGGATCCCAATACATTTACTTTCATTATAGGCTAACACTGGACTAAAGCTTTGAGATTCAGGGTTGCTACACCATTGGCATCTTAGAGGGCATCCCATTAAAAAAACCATAGTCCTTATACCAGGACCATCGTGAACGGAATAATGCTGAATGTTGAAAACAAACCCACTTTTATTTTTATCATAGTGTTTTTCCATATATTATACCCTCCTGCTTTTAAAAGTAAGGTAAGTCCTGCACAGGCAGGACTTACTCACATTAGAAACTAGTGTGCTCAGTTCGGGCAATTAGGTCATTTTGAAGATCTGGTGATAAATCTACAAAGTAAGCACTGTATCCAGCGATCCGCACTATTAAGCTGCGGTATTTATCTGGATCTTTTTGAGCTGCAAGTAAAGTTTCTTTATTAATAATGTTGAATTGAACATGCCATAACTTAAGGTCGCACCAAGTTCTAATAAATGAAGCTAATTTATTAGTACCCTCTTCACCCGCTACTGTAGCTGGGCTAAACTTAACATTTAGTAGTCTAGCAGCTCTTTCTCTGTAGTCGTAGTTTTTAGAGCTGAAGTTTGACAACATTGCTGCTGTTGGGCCCTTTACATCGGCGCCATGAGAAGCTGATGATCCATCTGAAAGAGGAGACCAAGCTTTTCTGCCATTTGGCGTAGCACCTACTACCTTTCCAAAAGGAACATGGGATGTAAATGGAACTAGTCTCAGGTCTAAATGTACACCTAGTTCTAAAGAGTATTTGTTTGCAAATTTCACAGCTTCTCTATCTAATAATTTTGCAATTTCATCAGCGTAAGGTTCGTTATTACCATACTTTGGTGCGTTTAAAAGCATTTGTCTCAATGCTTCTTTTCCTTCAAAGTTAGTTCTAACTGCTTCAATTAATTCAGCCATAGTTACTTTTTTATCTTCAAAAACTAGCTTTTTAATTGCAGCTAAAGAATCTACTACTGTACCATATCCCATGAACTCAAAGTATCCCATCTCGATACCGCCTTCAATTTGAGGGGTATGCAAGTCCTTGCAAGTGTCCATGCATAGGTCGTGAAGTGCAGATCCTAGGGGCACTGCAAAATGATTAGGTCGCAAGTTGATAATTGTGTGTTGCTGAATAAACGCATGTTTGATTAAGTTTCTCTGATGCGTTAAATATGCCTCTAAAAATTCATCCCAAGTTTTAAAATTAGTTGGGTCTCCTGTTTCTAGTCCGAAAGATTCATCTTCTGTTAACAATGTTTTGCCATTGTATAGAGTCATTTCCACTGCAGAAGCAAAGTTGATATAAGCATTAGGGCTAGTATAAGTGTCTCTGTTAGGCATTCTCGCCTCTGCACAACCAGATACTGCATAGTCGTATGCTTCGTCAAACCTAGCTCCTTTAGAAAGTAATAGGGGAACAACTTCTTCGTCATTGATTAGCTTAGGGAAACCAGAACCCTCTTTAATAGTTTCTGCAACATCCTTTACAAATCTTTCAGGAGCGCGAGCGTGAATTCTTGCAGCTAAGTCAGGGTAATGTAGAGGGAACTCGCGCTTAGACTTTAAGAACAAGTAAGACAACTCGTTAGTTGCATCTCTACCATCAGGAGTTTGACCACCGATAGTTACAGCCTCCCAGTGAGCATACCCTTCATTAAAAGCGCCACCTGTTGGAGAAATATATAAATCAATAAACTGAGCCATTGCTACCCACATACACTCAAGTAGTTCTAATGTTTGCTCATCATCTAAGATGCCAGCTTCCACATCTTGCTTGTAATAAGAGTAGAAGTACTGATCCATTCTACCATTTGAAATAATAGTACCAGTTTTTTGCTCTATTCTTGAGAACATTTGAGTAAACCACTGAGATTGTACAGCTTCTCTAAAGTTACGAGCTGGATTTTCAGGCACCCATGCGCATCTTTCAGCTATTTCCTCTAATTCTTTCTTTCTAACTGCATCTGTTTCTGTTTTTGCCATTTCTGCAGCAAGTTCAGCGTGTCTCTTAGCCCATAGAACTATCGCATCACATACATTAATTATTGCTTGCAGGTAAGGTTTTTTCTCGCAATTGTCAACTGGGCTTAATGGATCAAGAGCATCTAAACGCTTTTGAGCATCCTCTTTAATTCCTTTGAACCCCTTTTTAAGAACTTTTTCATAGTCGTGTACCCACTGGATAGATGACCGGAAAGAGGAAGTTTCATTTACGATAAATCTAGATTTCAAAGCATCCTCAGGATCGTAAGTAAACTGAAGCGTTTCCTTTGGCAATGCTTTTGTCAAGTTTTCATGGTAAGTTTTACCTTTCCAGTATGGAGCAATGTCTTCAACTACTACCTTAGCATCTTCCTCTGAAATGTTAAAAGGAGATTCAACTCTTTTAGGCAGCTCCTCCAAGGCTAGATCTAGGAAATCACCGTCTAATTCAGGGTAAAGTATACCGTAACGGCCTTGACAGCCAGATCTACCTACTAATAGCTGATGGTCATCAATATAAACAGTTATGTTTTCTGCTATGTGCTTTAGTGCTTTTGACCAACGAAGGATTAGAGGCTGACCTTCAGTTTCCTTGAAAGACTCTGTAAATAGCTTAGCTCTTTCAATGTCTATTATAGGTCTTTCGTTTTTGAAGGTATTTAGTATTTTATAAGCCCTTTCTCTTCCATAAAACGTTTCCTTTCCTTG
>NZ_JBNPXS010000077.1:0-4479 GCF_050433185.1 Desulfitispora alkaliphila | reverse complement strand
GCCCTCTTAGCATTTCGTGCTAGCTCTCTTGCTTCCTGAATAGAGCCTAGATCATAATCTAATTTCACCCGTATCATTCCTTTCTAAATGGACTAAAGCTATTCTAGACTTTGAGCGCAATCAATCTCTTTAATTGCACCAATCAAACCCTTTGTCTCTACCATACCCAACGCTTTTAGCCCCATTTTTATCAACCTCTATTTTTTTGAAATAATCGTTTCTACTTCTGTGTGAGGACGTGGTATTACATGTACGGAAATAAGCTCTCCTACTCTTTGAGCTGCTGCTGCACCTGCATCTGTTGCTGCTTTAACTGCTCCTACATCTCCTCTCACCATCACAGCTACAAGTCCTCCGCCTACTAGCTCTTTATTTACTATTTGGACATTAGCTGCCTTTACCATAGCGTCAGCTGCTTCAATTGCACCTATTAATCCTTTTGTTTCTACCATTCCCAATGCTTCTTGTTGCATTTTTTTCCCCCTTTATATATGATTGTTTGGTTTTTTATTTATTTACTATTTTCTTTAGGAAGAATTACTTCCACCTCACTGTGAGGTCTAGGAATAACATGGACTGCTACTAACTCTCCTACCCTTTCAGCAGCTGCGCTACCAGCATCTGTTGCTGCTTTAACTGCTCCTACATCTCCTCTTACCATTACAGTTACAAGTCCTCCACCTACAATCACCTTGCCAATAAGTTGCACATTAGCAGCCTTTACCATGGCATCCGCCGCTTCAACTGAACCAATTAATCCCTTTGTTTCCACCATTCCCAATGCATTATTCATAATAGTTTTTCCCTCCCTTTAATTGTATTTATCTAGGATGTCTGACATAGAAAATTTCAGCATCCCCTTGTGATGATATGGATATTTCCACATTTTTTGGTAGATATATTACATCTCCAGCCTTGCCAAAATAGGTGTTTCCGTCGATTGTTATAGATACTTTTCCTTTGATTACATAGTTGACTTCATTAAATTCAAGTCTCTTTTTGGCAAATCCCGGTGTCATTTTTATTAATCCAGAAGTCATCTCGGCACTTTCTTGACTATTTATTACTTCCGTTTCCCCTTCTTCTGCAACTACTGTATCCCCTTTAACTAACCTGAGACCTGAAGCATCTACCTCTTTTGTGAAACTATTTTTTTTTTCACATTGACCCAGTCGTTTTATCACTTCTTCCACAATACTAGCCACTAAATCTCCATTCAACTCTAATTTCTCTGGCTTACTCTTTGGTTTATCTCCAACTATAATTTCAATGCTTAATTCTGAAGCAATATCCTTTGCCGCTGGTGTAATAATGCTTTTTTCTTCTGTGTAAATTCTCTTTTCATTTTTTTCCGCACAGGCCTTAACATCAGCAACAGTAATTAGTGCTTTCAAGTAATTGTTCACCTCCTTGTCTATATAAAAATACTTATTATAAATACTTTTAAAACCATTAACCGCTGATCAACTCCAGTACCTACAACGCCCCTATCTTTTCTTCATCTATAATCCCCACTACAATTGCATCTACTGGAGAATTTTCTAAACCCCTCATATTCCTCGCGGAGCTTCCTTCTGTTATCAGCACTTTTTCTCCTATGCCTGCACCTATTAAATCGGCAGCCACTCTTCGACTGCATTCGTTGTTTTCTTCCCTATCCTGTAAACTAATAATAAGTAGCTTCACCCCCACAAGACCTTCATCTTTTCTGCTTGACCACACATTACCAGCAACTACGCCTATTTTCAATTAATCACCCCATTTACTAAAAATGATCCATCTCAGTCTCTGGGAGTACTTAAGGCGATTCCTTAATGGGCCCCAAGGAAATAAATTTTTTGCTTGCTTCAAACTATCCATTATTTAGGAAGCCTCTTTTTGCTAGCTCCTTCATAACATTTTCAATTATCATTTGCTCAGTGCCGCTGTTTGCCACAGCATTTGTGGAAGCTGTTTTCTCTACTTCTTCTACATAGTTATCACCATGTATTATCTTTGCTGCATTTTTGTACATTATTTTTTCTCTTACCTCCTCTGTAAAATCTAATTCCATATAGCTTTTAATAGCATCTCTAAAATCTACAAATGGGTGTGCACTGGCAAACAATATCTTATCACTTATAATTGTATTTGCCGCTTGCACATATGCTTCTGATTGAGGGTAGAACTCGTACTCTGACAGTTCTACATATACATTTTTATTTCGTTGGGCAACTGTAATCATCTCATTAACCCAAGGGTATGCTCCATGACTTATTATAATTTTTAGATCTGGAAAATCTCTAGCTACAAAGTCAATATATCTAGGTGCTACATGATCTATTACCGCATTTGGCACTAGTGTTGCAGGTCCAGTAGCAATAATAACTGGTACATCTAATTCACAACACTTGGAGTATATTGGATAATATCTAGCATCATTTGCATATATCTGAGCCAGGTAAGGGTCAACAGCAGCTCCTCTTATTCCTTCATTATTTACTGCATCATTTAGCTCAGCTACAGCATTCATCCCTTTATGAGGATCTAACCCAATAAACCCTAAAAATAAATCAGGATATTTATTTTTTAAAGCTATTACTCCTTTGTTATTTGACTTTGCCTGATAGGTAGTCTCGCAATCTCTTCCTGTTATTACAGCCGTCTCAACATTATGTTTTTTTAAATCTGTTACAATCTCATCTAACGGCTGCCCTTCCATAGAAAAGTTAATATACTCCAACATCCCCTTGAACATTTGACTACTTTTGAGTCATTATTTTCCTCCTTGTTGATTTTTTTATCTCTGCCACTTTGATATAGCAATTTCTATGCCAAACTTTTTTAGTTATTTTATAACATGAAGTATTGTCAGTTAGAATTTGTTTAATAGTAAAAAATTTATTACCCATAAAAACAATCACCAATATATTTATAACAAATGAAATCAAATTTTTCAAGATAAAACGCAATACCAAGAAAAAAATCAGCCACTAGGGTGACTGACCCATTAATGTGGCGAAGCCACTTTTTTTATGATTTTTTTAAAAAAACAATGTGTGCAAAATTGCAACTCATTGGAATAGTTTCCTTGCTCTTAATTATGATTTGTGCCCTGCTATTCCTAAAAATGTTGAAAAGGTTATTCATTGTGGTGACCCTAGTTTTGGGCATGCTCTTTATTTTTGTGATCACTGTGAAAAAATTAAATATGTTCCCTTTCGCTGCAAAAGCCGTTTCTGTAATACCTGTGGTGCTTCTTATGTCTCTGACCGAGCTATAACTATTTCTTCTAAATTAATTAATTGCACGCACCGACATCTTGTTTTTACTATCCCATCTGAGCTTCGAAACTTTTTCCGTCTTGATCGCTCTTTACTCAATATCCTTTTTGAAGCTTCTAGTCAAACTATATTTGCTTGGTTTTATAATCTTAATCCATTGCTAAAAATTCTATTGACTATATTGTTCGCTATACTGGTAAACCTGCTATGGCTCAATCTCGTATTCTTAACTATGATGGTAATTTTGTTACTTTCTATTACGATCGACATGAAGATGGTAAGCGTGTTACTGAAAAAATTAGTGCCATCGAGTTTATTACGCGGTTAATGGTCTATATTCCTGATGAGCAGTTTAAAATGGTCCGTTATTATGGGCTTTATGCTAAGAGACATAAGCATTCTTCAAAGTTCTTTCTTTTGCTTTCTCCTGCAAAGAAAAGGTTCTTGAAGCGACACTCTAAGTGGCGCGCACGTATTCTTATTGCTTTTGGAATTGATCCTATTCGCTGCAGCTGTGGTCACATTATGGAGTTAGTTGATATTTTTATTCCTGAAAAATCATCTCCTTTTCTTGCTGATCTTCCCCCACCAGCTTATAATGTTTCTTGAAGGAGGTTTTCAATATGAATATTTTAGATGGTTTTAGCAAAAATGATGACTTAGTTGAATTTATCTGTACTAAATGTAATTATTCTTTGTGGGTTCCTAGATTTTAAAAAGTCTTTGGCTACTCACAACAGCGTTGCAAGTATCGCAAATTTTTTCAAAGTAGATCGCTCCACCATATTTCGCAATTTTTTTCGCAAAATGTTGTAGTCTAGCAATCTTTGTTGCTAATCTGCAACATTCTTTTATACTCTAGACTGCACAACTAGCATAGCTTTCACCCAAGTGTAGCACGAACGTGAAAAGTGATAGTTGCAGGTTTGCGACATTTTTCACATACCCTCTTTCTCCCTACCCTACTACTTCTAGCTTTAAGCCTTTAAAAAATTGGCAAGGTTTTTGCATATATAAAATAGTGAATACAAAAATACAAAAATATAATATAAAGAGGAGGAATAGTCATGAATTGTTGTGAAGTATTAACACCTCAAGAACAACGAATTCAAGAAGAGTTACAAGGAAAGGAAACGTTTTATGGAAGAGAAAGGGCTTATAAAATACTAAATACCTTCAAAAACGAAAGACCTATAATAGACATTGAAAGAGCTAA
>NZ_JBNPXS010000076.1:0-5174 GCF_050433185.1 Desulfitispora alkaliphila | reverse complement strand
CTCCTGTAATTGGTTATTTTGTGGTGATTTAATTATATTACAGTTGGATCCACTATGGATTTTTTTATTAGTTCAACTTCATTTTACAATGAAGCGCTTTTTTTTAATTTACCCTATAGTGAATATTTATTTACATCGGAATGAGTTCCATCAAGCTCAACAATTATTACTTCACTGCCAATTTTTTTTACGGATTCCCAAGGTATAACTAAGTGTTGTTTGTCAAACCACATGCTAATTAAGTTACCCTTATTAGGTAAAACAATAGATTCAATGTTTCCAGTTTCAATATCAATGACTAAATCAGATTCCCCTATTACCCCTAGTCTAGCTCCATCAAAGATATTAACTATTTCTTTACCAACTAGATCGCTTAACCTCATTTTTTACCTCCTGTAGTTTATCAGATTTGTTATGAATGGTTGGACTAAAGTGATGCCTATTGATATAAATGCCAGGGGTTCTACTTGGACTGTCAAAACAGTTATTTTTTCAGGCACCTCAATTTCTAAAAAGCTAGTTAATGTCACCAAAGATAAGTATATTCCTCCAGCAGTAGCTACCAATTCTGTTATAGCTTCAGATGCAGGAGAAGACTTTGGCGAATCTGGAGTTTTGTCCAAGGCAAGGTTTTTTACTTTTATAATAACTTTTTGTTTTACTGCCCAATACAACAGCAATAAAAATAATAATGCAAATAGTATATTTGTTAAAAACAAAAAAACCACCTCCTGGCTTATTAAAAATAATATGCAAGAGGTGGTTTTGTAGAACTTTAATCATACTTTTTGTCCTAATCTTTTTCCTGTAACTTATTTATCATAACTACCAACTGATCAATTTCTTGACTTAGTGAAACTATTTCTTGACTGCTTAACTTACTTACATCATCCCCAACTTGATTTTGTAATTCTGTTCTCAAAAGCTCTAGCTTCATCATTAATTTTTGACGCTCCATGTCCCCCACCTGTTCTAAAAGATATATGTTGAAAATTATTTCTTTAAAAATTTCTGGATATCTTGAATTCCACAATCAGCTCCAACAGTTGAAACAGCTATTTTTTGTGTATCAAAAATTTCATTGGCCAGTTCCTTGATCTCGTCAACAGAAACAGCATTGACTTTTTCTATTACTTCTGATGGTGATATCAGGCGATTATAACATAGCTCCGATTTACCTAATCTACTCATTCTACTAGACACATTTTCTAGACCAAGATAAATATTTCCTTTTATTTGTTCTTTATTTTTTTTCAACTCATTATCTGTGATTAGCTCATCTTTTAGCTTAGAAAATTGCTCTAATACTACTGTTGTAACCTCGTCAAAGTTATCTGGATTAGTTCCAGCGTAAACCGTAAAAAGACCACAATCTCTAAAGGCTGAATGATAGGAGTAAACTGAATAGGCTAGTCCTCGCTCTTCTCGTATTTCCTGGAAGAGTCTTGAACTCATGCCCCCTCCCAAAATATTGTTTATCAAGTGGAGTGTATAAATGTTATCATCAAGTTGAGGTAAACCCGGTCCACCTATACAAATTTGTAATTGTTCAGTTTTTCTTTCATTGCAGTTCATGCCGCCATTGGGAGTTGGTACCTGATCATCTTTTTTGCTAGAACCTATTTCTACTTTTTCAAATATAGGTTTTAACTTTGCCACAATATCATCATGTTTAACCTTGCCAGCAACAGCCACAACTATATTAGGTGCGCGATAGTGTTTATTATAATAAGAAAGAACTTTTTCTCTATTCAATCCAGCAACTGATTCCATAGTTCCCAAAATAGGTTTTCCTAAAGTACTGTTCGCCCAAACAAATTGGGAAAAATAATCGTGAATAAGCTCATCTGGCGCATCTTCATACATTTTAATTTCTTCTAAAACAACTTTTTTCTCTCGTTCTATATCTTTCTCTTTAAATGTAGAGTTAAAGAACATATCCGTCAAAACATCTATTCCCATATCCAAGTGTTCATCTAATACACGACAGTAGTAGCATGTGTATTCTTTAGCAGTAAAAGCATTAAGTTGACCTCCTACTGCATCTAATTCCTCTCCAATTTGTCTAGCAGTTCTTTTCTCTGTTCCTTTAAACATTAAGTGTTCTAATAGATGGGAGAGCCCATGCTCTTCCTCTGTTTCATCTCTAGATCCTACTTTAACCCAAATACCTAAAACAACAGATTTAACATGTGGAATTTCTTCTGTTACTATCCTGATTCCATTGTTTAATTTTTCCTTTTTGTACATACTATACCTCCTAGTTTATGCCCACATTTTTATAATTCAAGCTTTAATTTTAAATCCCTGCCAAAGTTTCTCATATGTTCCATAATGCTGTATTCAACACTTTCACTGGCAAGAGCATTTACACTTCCTAAAAGCTCTTCACCTAAGTATATATTAACTTCTCCAATCACATCCCCCTTTAAGATGGGGAGGTGCTTAGGATGCAACTCAACTTCTGTTCTAATTAAGTCTTTTTTTTCTCGCTCAACTAAATAAATAAAACCCTCAGATGCAAATGCATTTATTCGGTTGGGCTTGCCACTGCTAAACTCTAGCCTCTTTATAATATCTCCCTCTGATATTATCTCTTTAAATTTATATTTATCTAAACCGTAGTTCAGTATCTTTTCTGTTTCTCCAAAACGATCTGGACTGTTTAAGACTACAGAAATCATCCTGGTATTATCCCTTTCAGCCGCTGCTACTAAGCATGGACCCGCCTTATTAGTAGTTCCCGTTTTAATCCCAATACAGTCAGGCATACTCTTAAGAAGTTTATTTGTATTCTTTAAAAACCTAGTGCCCCCTTCTGGATAGGGAATTGTAGCATTTCTGATTTGTACCAATTCTGCAAAGTAGCCGTTTTCCATTGCGTAGTTAGCAATCTTTGCTAAATCCCTAGCGTTAGAGTAATGTCTATGGTCAGGAAGACCATGGGGGTTTACAAAATTAGAGGAGTTAGCGCCTATGGATATGGCCTTCTTATTCATTAAATGGCAGAAATCCTCCACTGATCCTGCTATATGTTCTGCAATAGCTACAGCGGAATCATTTCCTGACTTTATGAGTAGTCCCAGCAACAAATCTCTGAGTTCAATTGTTTCTCCTTCTATTAAATGTATACTTGCTTCCCCAGTATTAGCTGCTCGTTCACTGACTACAACTTTTTCATTTATATCGCCCATTTCAATAGCTATTATGCCGGTAAGAATTTTTGTAGTGCTGGCTATGGGTAAAATTTGATCTGGATTCTTTTCATAAATCACAGTACCTGTAACTGGCTCCAGTAAAATAGCTGCTTTTGCATCTACTTCTAGTGCATTAGCTTGTGTACATAGTAAAAAAAACAAAGCGAGAAAGCCTAGTATGACTCTCCCTCTAATACAATATGGCATATTTATAGTTCTCCTTCTCTATCTTTTACCATAGTATAACACTATTATCAACTAATTATTTCTGTTACCGTCATAAACTCATATCCTTGTTCCTTTAACTTATGTATCATTTCTGGAAGCGCTAAAACTGTAGGCTCCTTAGGATGCATTAACACAATTGCCCCATTAAAAGCCCTTGGTACAATTCGTTCAACGATAGTCTGAGGCTTGGGATTCTGCCAGTCAATAGTATCTAAACTCCAGTAGATTGTCTTATACCCAATTTGGGCAGCTGCTTTTGCCACATGAGGTTTTTTTTCGCCGTAAGCAGGGGCAAATAATTCTGTAATAACACCTGTGGCTTCTTTAATTGCCGCTTCGGCATTTTTTATTTCTTCTATATTTTGCTGAATCGATAAATTATCAGGATGAGGATGTGTGTGTCCATGATTGCCAATTTCATGTCCTCCTTCTGCTATTTTTGCAGCTAGTTCTGGATGCTTTTCTGCCCACCTACCACTTAAAAAGAATGTAGCCTTCACATCTTTTTTTTCAAATATATCTAGCATTTTAGGGATGTTTTCTTCCCCCCAATCCACATTTACTGTCAAAGCTACCGCTTTTTTATCAGCTTTTCCCTGATAGATTGGATCAACTTGAATTGACGTGGGCATTACTATTGAGTTTAAGTAGGCAACCCCACTTATAGCCAACAGTACAACTATACTAGCCAGCACTATTGCTTTGATAACAGTTCTTTTTGACAAAAACATCACTTTCACTAGCATAACCTCCTTTTACTCTTTAACCCCCATAATTGTAACTTCTACTCGACCTGGCACAGCACTGCTTTTCACTATAATGGGATAATCAGTGCTATTTTTGAATTTAAAATCTAGACTCCCCCAGGAAACAGCAGCATCTCTGTTTTTTGGCACATATCTAACTGGTTTCGAATGGGGATGACGCTCTACTATTTCCAAGTTGCTTTTTAAAACGGCATTGTACATAGTAGACGACACTTGACAAACTCCACCACCAGCATCCATGCCAAATCCTCCACCTATGATAACAGGTGCTTGTTTGTATCCATTTTCAACAGTTCTAGGGCCCGTTGTTTCGTTAAACGAGAATACCTCCCCTGGTAAGACCAAAGTATTGCTAATTGCCTTTGCCGCTATAATTACATTTTGCATTCTATTTGCTGATCCCCCTACTCCAGTAGCATAGCTGCCCAAAACATAATCGACTGCTTCCAATGCTTCAGTTGTTACCTCTGGCATAACCTTTTCCACTTCTAAATTGTGATGAACATTTTCTGTACTGTTCATTATTCTCTTAAGAGTTTTTCTCCTATTAACAACTAACCCCTCTCTACCAGCCACTATTTCTCCAGTTTCCTTAACTATTCCGGCGTTTTGCGGCTTCCTCTCTATTTCTAATGCTAATACCTCAATTATTTCTTTTACTTCATTTCTATAATACCCTTGCAAATTAAAGCCCTCTAAATAGACTTGAGCTTTTACTCCATCTATATAATGTCTATGCACATAGTTTGCGCCCTTTATTCCCCCAAATAAGATTGTAGTAATTAAAATACATACAAAAGCAACTTTCATAACTTTTTTGCGCATATTAACCCCTCAGAACTTTTTTTAAATTATATGCTCCCTTAGCTATAATAGAATAAATAATAGCATCGAGTAGGAGGTAGATAATTATTTTATCTACCGTCCTCTCACACCACCAAGCATACCGTTCGGTACTTGGCGGTTCATTAAGTTAATTGCA
>NZ_JBNPXS010000075.1:0-5612 GCF_050433185.1 Desulfitispora alkaliphila | reverse complement strand
TCTTCTCCTTAAGCTAATAATAACAAAGTGGTGAAAGCCGCGCACCATTTTTCATTACTATTTGTGCCGCAAGCGTAGCGGCGGAATGGAGGTTAGCATGAAAAGAAAGCAAAAATTTTCCAAAGCTGCATTGCGTAAAGCTAAAGATGTAAAGCATGCCTACTCAGAAACTTATGTTGAACCTATGGACCCATGTGCAAGACCCGATGATATAAAAAAAGATAAACGAGGCAGGTGATTTATTTGACTAGAAAAAATATGCGAGGAATAATCGGTAAGGCTGAGCCCACCCTAATGCGAAGGCCACAAATTGGCGCTGGCATTGGCTTTAAAGAATTAAATTTAAAAACTGGAGCTGATATTAAAAAAGCTTCAAAGAAATACAACTTAAATATGAAGGAAACAAATGATTTTTAAAGTGCTGCTTTTTGCAGTACTTTTTTTTGACATTAAACAATTTAATTTATACAATGAAGTTATCTAAAATGTTGAGGGGGACAACTACATGAAAAATACAACTAATATAACAAACGCTTATTGGGCGTGTAAGCAACTTGCTATATTTATGGATCTAAGAAATGATAAAATCTTTAAGCTTTATGAAAATTTATTAGCTAATATTTCAAGCCATGATAAAGATACGGTAAAAGCTGTAGAAGATTATTGCTCTTTAGCCAATAGACTTTTTAGTTTATATATAACAACTGAATACAACGTTATTACTACAAAAGACTTATGGCAACATCATTTAATGAAGCTACTAACTCAAAGTGAAAATCCCTTTTCCTTAAACAGTAGCAAATTGTGTTTTGAAGAATTAGACTTCTCTTTAATTAAACAAACAAAGCGGGAACTTGATCTATTACAGCAAATTTATAGGTGCAGTGGACATGTTCTACAGCAAGAAATAGAAAGTAATTCTCAATACCCTCTTTCACTTCCTTCTTTGGGTGCAGATAGCATAGATGCAGATAATAATACAATTTACACTAAGCTAAGTACAACTTCTCGGTGGTCTGACGTAGTTGACGAATTAGCTAATTATTATGGTACATGGGGTACCGGTATTATGAACCTTTATCCTGCTTTTCGCTGGACAAAAGATACTAGTGGTAAACCTAACCTATACCCCATATCACATCCAGATCCAATTACTCTCGATAGTTTGGTAGGCTATGAACGTCAACGGGAAGTAGTTTTTAACAATACTCTTAAGTTCATTCAAGGCTATACAGCAAATAACGTACTGCTTTATGGTGATAGAGGTACCGGTAAGTCATCTACTGTAAAAGCACTTTTACACGAATTTAAGTCCAGGGGACTGCGTCTAGTAGAGTTGAGTAAGAGCAACTTACCCACTTTACCCTACTTACTTCAAGAACTAACAAAATACCCTCAAAAATTCATCATTTTCATAGATGATTTATCATTTGAAGATGGTGAGGTAGATTATAAAGAAATGAAGGCTGTTTTGGAAGGTGGACTAGAAGTAAGGCCTGATAATGTGCTTTTATATGCAACATCTAACAGGAGACATCTAATCAAAGAACGCTTCGCAGATAGAACTCGGGAATTCAATTCCGATGATGTTCGAGCTAGTGATACAGTTCAAGAAAAACTTTCCTTGGCAGATAGATTTGGAATAACTGTAGTGTATCCAAGCCCCACTCAAAAAGAGTATTTAAAAATAGTAGATGGTTTGGCAGCAGATGCCAAATTAAAAATATCAAAAGAACACCTTCACCATTTAGCTCTACAGTGGGAACTTCGGCATAATGGTAGATCAGGTAGAACTGCACGCCAATTTATTGATAATCTGTGTGGTGAACATCTCTTAAATAAGAGCACTATATAGATAGGCCGCCGTTACTTATTGTATGCAGTTCCCTTTTGGCACGGAATAAGCTCTATTGATTTTCAACTGGACAGAAGCTACATCACACTGTGGTATTTCCCAGATTAGCTACTTCTTTCTTAATAGCTTCTATCCAGTCTTCAGTTTAGTTAATTATTATATCCCATTTTAGAAGATATTTTTGCAGAAACATCTAACATTATAGGTATTAATTCGTTATTTAAATAGTAACTTGTTATTCTACTAGCTGGCCCTGATACACTGATTGAAGCCACTACTTTTCCTTGATGGTTATGAATAGGGGCAGCTAAACACCTAACAGATTCATCTCTTTCTCCTAAGCTAAAAGCATAGCCTTGCTTCCTAACTCTATCAAGTTCTTTTTTGAGCATTTCAACATCAGTAATTGTTTCATTAGTATATTTTTTTAATTCTATCTTATTAATAATTTGCTCTAGTTTCTCTTGAGGCAAACCAGCAAGTAATACCTTCCCTGAGCTAGTACAGTGTGCTGGTCCTTTATTACCAACTTTTACAAACATTTTAACAATAACCATATTTGTTGATTCCAATTGATCCACATAAACAACCTCTGTTCCATCCAAAACAGATAAATTAACAGTCTCATTACATCTCTCCAATAACTCTTGCATATAGGGCCTTGCAATAGCTTGAATGTCTACGTTGTAGAGGGCAGCATTGCCAATTTGAAACAGTTTCATTGTCAGTTTATATTTTGCAGTATCATTTTCTTGATCTACTAACCCTTTAACCATCAACGTTCCCAGCAAGCGATGAACTGTACTCACATTCAAGTTTGATACTTCTGCTATTTCAGTAATCGATATGGGGCGACCTACACCTGCAAGTACCTCAAGTATAGAAAGTGCTCGTTCAACAGCTTGTACAGTTTTTACTTCTTCTCTAATATGCTCATTTGCCTTGCCCATTTTTTATATTCTCCTTTTAATAAGTTAATCCACTGACATTTCGTACAGTGGAATTGATTTTTATACCTATTTTCATTTTACGTTTACAAATGAGCTTTTGTCAAGTAAGAACTATCCTTTCACGACTATAACAGTTTTTAACCGCTTAATAGTTTTTATTAAATCTTTTTGCTTCCTAATCACATCTTCTATATCTTTATAAGCAAATCTACATTCTTCTGCCAAGGTGCTTTGTTGGAATTTTCCAATCATTACATCACTAGCTTTCATATCTTCTAGCACTTTTGCAGGGTTGAATTCTTTTTTTGCTTTTTTTCGCGAATACTTTCTCCCTGCACCGTGGGAGCAAGAGTTAAAAGAATCTATACTTCCTAACCCCCGCACTATATATGAATAGGCCCCCATAGATCCAGGAATAATTCCCTTGTCTCCAGCCTCTACTCTTATGGCTCCCTTTCTATGTATCCAAAGTTCTGTGCCTTGATGACATTCTTTACTGGCAAAATTGTGATGACAGCTTATTTCGTTAGATACGCTTATGTCTTCTTCCTTTATACAATGCTTCACAGCTTGAAATATAATATTTCTTATTTTTTTCATAATAACACTTCTGTTTTCTGCAGCAAAATTCATCGCTAAATTCATCCAGGCTATATATTCACTAAATTCACTGTCAGTCTCCTCCAAATAAGCTAAATCATTATTAACTGTAGTCCCCTTCTTTTTGCATTTTTCTACAGCTAGGTTATTAAAATATTTACATACTTGGAAGCCGAAATTGCGACTGCCTGTGTGGACCATAATCCCAACTTGGTCCCTTTCATCCTTTTGAATCTCTATAAAATGGTTTCCTCCTCCAAGAGTACCTACTTGATAATATCCTCGTTTTATTTCCTCTGAAAGCGGAGTGCTCATAAACCCTTTATCTTCATGTGCATTATTTAGTACTATTGATTTTTGTGTCTTTTTATGGTGCTTAAATCCAACAGGGATTGCATCATGAATATCTTGTGCAATTTTTTTGCGAGTTTTATCATTCAAAATATTTAAAGGTATATTTGTCTGCATGAAGTTAACACCACAACCAATATCAACACCCACTGCATTTGGGATAATTGCGCCTTTTGTAGCCAATACTCCTCCTATTGGCATTCCATAACCAGTGTGTACATCAGGCATTAAAGCAAGCCATCCATGGGCAATCTTAAGATTAGCCACATTTTTAGCTTGCTTTAAGCACTCATCATCTAACTCATCTAAATGATCTAACCAAACTTTTATAGGGTTTTGTAGACTATTTTTACTATTTAATACAAACAAATTTACCCCTCATTTATCTTTAGTTTATAACTCTCTTCTGTACAAGAAGCTGTTTAGGATCCTTCTGAGGATTTTTTAATAAGAATGATAGTACTCCAGATACTAAACACCCTATACCTGCTACAATACTTGCAATATAATATGTCCCAGTATAGTCAAATACAGCAGCACCAAGCATTGGACCGATAACACCAGCTACTCCATAAGCAGTAAACATCATTCCATAGTTCTTGCCAACGTTTTTGGAACCAAAATATTCTGTTGTGATAGAAGGAAAGACAGATAGTATACCGCCAAAACTAACTCCTATGATACTAGCTACAATTATAAGGGGTAAAAATTCCGTTATTCTTGTAAAGATAAGTACCATCGATCCAAGTATAAACATAATGTATGTTAAAGTTTTTTCTCGTCCTATTTTATCAGATATTAATCCCCATGCTACTCTTCCAGTTCCATTAAAGAATGCCAATAAACCTACAACTATTGCAGCAGCTGCTTCTGTAAGCCCTACCCCAGTTCCATAAGAGGCTAAATGACCAATTACCATTAAACCTGAAGTGGCACCTAAGGAAAACATGGTCCATAATAGCCAGAATTGGGGCATTTTAATCATAGCATCCAATTCTATATCAATACTTTTATTTGGTTCACTATTGGTTAACTTCTTGTTACCTACAGGTGGTTTCCAACCAGCAGGTGGATTCTGTAATAATTGCGCTGATAGAGTTATTAAGATAAGAAAGGCTATTCCAAGGCTACTAAAAGCTAATCTCCAACTAAAGATCTCTATTATTTTTGATGCTATTGGTGCAAAAACAATTGCTCCAGCACCAAAGCCTGCTACAGCTAACCCTGTTGCCAACCCTCTCTTATCAGGAAACCACTTTACACAAGTGGCAATAGGACAAACATAAGCTATTCCCACACCAAAACCTCCAATAAACCCATAGGTAATATATAACCATGGTAGCGAGGTAGTAAAACTTGCTAATAGATAGCCTGTACCTAGAAGAACCCCTCCAGCAGTAGCTACTATCCTTGGACCTGCAATATCCTGCCACCAGCCACCAACTATTGTGGCTACAGCATATGATACTAAGAATATAGTAAAGGCTAAGGATACTTCTGTAGTTAACCAACCAAATTCATTCATGATTGGGTTTAAAAAAACTCCCCAAGCATAAATTGCTCCTAAACAAAGTTGTATTATTACTGAACTAAAAATTATTTTCCACCTATTGTATTTGTGCATTTAAATAGTGCTCCTCCCACTGCAACATCTTCTACTTTAGTTTTTACATGATAAGTAAGATTTTATATAGATTTAATAAAAAAAGCAAGTACATTTTATAGTACATAATTCTTCCTGATTTTATTTAAAATTGTCTAATTATCGAGTAGGAGGTAGATAATTATTTTATCTACCGTCCTCTCACACCACCAAGCATACCGTTCGGTACTTGGCGGTTCATTAAGTTAATTGC
>NZ_JBNPXS010000074.1:0-5647 GCF_050433185.1 Desulfitispora alkaliphila | reverse complement strand
TACTCCTTCATTTTACCTATTGAATTATCAGTTCTCCCACAACCGAACGGTTGTAGTGCGTAATCTTTTCAATTACGAACGTGTCACACGCTGCCTGAAATATCTCCCTAATTGTTAAGATTAAAGAGTAACATGTAATATTTTCGGCAAAGCTAATCTTGAAATCTATAAAACTTTAAACAATTAAATAATTTATAGGAGGCTAGCCCATGGACAAGAAGCAAGCTCGTTGGCGTCAAATAGAGAAGCGTGAGGCCGAGTTGACCGAGAATAAGCGAGAAGAGTTTTTGGAGCAAGTGGGAGCCAGGGCACAAGGGATATCTGGAGAAAAAGAAAAGTTCATCCAAGGTTTATATACAGGTAGTGTCAAGCGTCCCTATCCCCATAAGGATCGAGAGAACTAATTCTGAAACCTCTCTACAAGTTAGAGAGGTTTTTAAATGTTTAAAGAAGGAATAAGGGAAGTGGGTTGAAAGTGAAAATATTAAACTTTTTAAAAGAAAACAAAATACCATACTTTATTGTAGGTGGGTACGTCAGAGACCATATTCTTGGTAGAGAAAGCAATGACATTGACATAATCGTCAATGAATCATTGGAAAGGGTCTACAGTTTAATTAAAGCAAAAAAACATTTCGTTAAAGGTGAATTAATCAGGCTGCCAGAACACAAAGTTGAGATATCCAAACTAGATACTACAATAGAAGCAGACTTGATTAAGCGCGATTTTACTATTAATGCCATGGCTATGGCTGAAGATGGCTCAATTATAGATCCAACAGGGGGAAGGCGAGACTGTCAAGATAGAGTAATTAGAATAATTAGTGAGGAAAATCTGATAGCAGATTACTGTAGGGCAATTAAAGGAATTCGCCACAGTGCTGAACTGGAGTTTTCTCTAGAAAGTTATACTTTAGAGCTATTCAAGACTCATAAAGCACTAATAAGAACTATTCCTAAAGAAAGAATAGCGCTAGAGTTAAACAAAATGCTGCTACTACCGAAGCCAAGCTTAGCTTTTGAAGAACTTAGAACTACAGGTATTTTACAAGAGATTATACCAGCGTTAGATGAGCTCTATGGCTTAGATCAGAATAATCCCCATCATAGTTATGATATATATTGGCACACTTTAAGTGCTATTGATAATGCTGACATTACTGATCTTAGTGAGAAGGATGCTCTTATTCTTAGATTAGCTGCATTAGGCCACGATTGGGGCAAACCGGAAGTGCAAACTATTAATCCTAAAACTGGTTTTAATCGTTATATTGGTCACGCTGATGCTAGTGCAAGAATTTTTAAAAAATACTTAAAGACATTAAAATATGGAAAAAACTTGATAGATCAAGTAACTGTTTTAGTTGCAAAGCATATGAAAAGAGTGGACTTATTGCAGATGAGAGACCATAAAGTAAGGGAGTTTTTGTTTAATTTACGTGAGGTTAATCTTGAGTTGTTGTTTCGATTATTTGTGGCCGATGAATTGGCAAAGGGTAGAGAGGTTGATGAAGCACAAATTAATCATAATATAAACTTGATAAAAGAGAGATTTTCAAAATTAAAACCGGAAGATTTAGCTATAACGGGGCATGACATTGTAAATAATTCTTCCTTTAGGGGTTCTAATGTGGGAGAAGTAAAAGAAAAGTTACAAAAGCAAATTTTCAAGAAACCGGAGTTAAATGAAAAAAGTACTCTGCTGAAAATGTTAAAAGATTTAGATAAATAGTTCCCCAAAAAATGAACTTTTTTCTACTACCATTACTCTTATAGGGGGAGAGAGGTGAGGGAATGGAAGAAGTCCAGTTAATAAAAAAAGCAAAAAAAGGTAGCAAAGAGGCATTACTTAAATTAATTATGGATGAAAAGGATGCCTACTATAAGCTTGCTTTAACCTATATGGGAAATTCCCATGATGCTATGGATGCTTTAGAGGAAATGATTGTAAGGCTATATGAGAATATAGGGCAACTTAAGAAAGAAGAGGCCTTTTACAGTTGGAGCAAGACTATTTTAGTTAATAGCTGCAAGACATTACATGGAAAGCAAAAAAAGCTGGTTTTAATAGACGATTGGAATAATAATGAAAAGGAACTAGAGAGCAGGACTAGCAATCCATATACTAAAATTGAACAACAAATTGATATACAGGAAATGCTATTAGTTTTAAATGAGCACCAAAAAGAAGCAATCAAATTAAAATACTTTCATGACCTGGATTATCAAACTATTGCTGATATTACCAACGTTTCAGTTGGAACTGCTAAATCAAGGGTTTTTCAAGGGTTGAAAAAGCTAAAAAGCCATTATGGAGGTGATTGGGATGGGTAATGTGGAGAAACGGTTGAAAGAAGAGAAGAAACGTCTTGATGCCATTACTGCACCGGAAGAAATGGAAGCAAGGCTGAGAACTGCTTTAAATAAAAAAAGTAATAAAAGACCAAATTCTTTTGTTTCAACTTGGAAGGTGACAGCAGCAGTAGCCTTATTCTGTATTATGATTGTTGGATATAATTACAATGCCTTTGCTTATTACGGCAATAAGCTATTAGGCTTTGACACTATTATTTCTGGTACACTACAAGAGTTGAACGAAGAAGGCATGGGTCAGATTATTGATAAAAAGGTCTCACTGGCTGATGGTACAGAACTAACCATTAACGGAATTATGACCGATGCAAATCAAACGATTATGTATTATACCTTATCAAATCCCAATGGCTTTGAAGATGAAGTATGGACCTTTAGACCTATAAGAATAACTGGTTTTTTAACAAAAGCAAATTGGAATAGCGGGGTTTCTAAATTAGATGATACTGGCACTGAAATCAAAGGTACCAAGACTTTTGACTCGGTGAGTCCATTCGCTAAAAAGTTAACCCTGCATTACACTGAGCCTCATACTGGTCATAGTAATATAGAGACAATTGCGTTTCCATACAACCCAAATAAAGCAATGCAAACACAGATAAAGCAATCTATTAGAAAAACAGTAGCAGTTGATAAAGGTAAAATTAGATTTAATACCATCACCGCAACACCAACATCAACAGTGATTGAAGGAAATTTGAATGTAGACAATTTTGATAGACTAAGTCTTGGATTACATGGGATTCGGTTAGTGGCAAATGGAGATCCAGTTGATACTACGGGTAGTGGTCATAGTGGTAGAGGAGACTTTGAAATTCGCTATGATGCATTACCTGAGCAAGTGAATTCTTTGGAATTAATAGTAGAAGAGTATATTGGATACAAAAAGCTAGATGAAAAGATAGCTCTTGCAACTATGGACGAGAAGCCCTTTGTTCTAGGTGGGAAAGAACTTTGGGTGAAAGATGTATCAACTACTACAAGAGGAGTGGAAATCACTTTTGCCACAGAAAGTAATGTATTGCTTGATGGGGTTTCTATTGAAAGTAAAAGTGAACAAACATCTTTAAGGACAACAGTAGATCATAAAGAAACCAAGTTAAAGGCTGGGGGCTTCATAAGAGAGCGTACAATGCTATTTGATACTAAGGTAGAGCCAGAGTATCTTTTAATAGAAGGGATACATTACATGAAGCCATATAACAAGATAATTGAGCTACCAATAAATTAGTACAAAAGTGGGGTCTTGTAAGTGAGAGAATTAAAAAAAGGTATCTATAAACATTTCAAAGGAAGTGAATATGAAGTAATAGGTACAGCAATCCATACAGAGACAGATGAAGAAATGGTTATCTATAAAGCATTATACGATGATTGCAAAACCTATGTTCGACCGATTGATATGTTCCTGTCAGAAGTAGATACAGAAAAATATCCAGAATGTAAGCAGAAATATAGATTTGATTGGATTGGCTATAAAATTAAATAAAAAGTTAAGCATGTCTCTAAAAAACTGAGGCATGCTTTTTAACCTTTTTTATAATGGGATATCTACAATCTGTCCAGGATATATTACCTGAGGGTCTGGTATTGCTGGATTGAAACTAATTAAAGCTGAAAGGGTTGTTTCAAACCGTTGTGCTATGGAAAACAATGAGTCACCTGGCTGCACCACATACTCAATAGGTCGAGGAGTATTAGGTGGAGCAACAGTTGGAACATTCACTATTTGGCCCACAAATATAAGGTTAGGATGTCTAATTCCTGGGTTTGCAGCAAGCAATGAATCAACTGTAACTCCCAAGCCAAAACGGTCGGCGATAATGAAAAGCGAGTCACCCGGCCGCACCACATACTCAAAAAAGTTAAAGGTAGGTACAGGCTCTATATTCCGTGTGGGTATAGTATATATTCGTCCCGGAAAGATAACAGTAGGATTAAATTCTAAAATAGTATCTACAGTAATATTAAAAATTTCGGCAATATCATCTAAAAGAACACCGGGTTGAACTACATAGCCAATGTAATCCTCTGAGGGAGCATCAGGAAAACCAACTGTAGGAATTCTTAAGATTTGACCTGGAAAAATCAAATCAGAATCTGCAATGGCTGGTGTAGCTCTCAAGATATCCTCTACAGTGACACCAAGTCTCTGTGCTATTATGAATAATGTATCACCAGGTTGAACTACATAATGAAGATAGTCTAGCGGGAATCTGTCAGGTGTTTGATCCGGCACACCCTTATACACTTCGGTGGACATAAATCTCATCCTTTCGGGCTTTTATAATATAATATAATCGAACCTTGTCTAGTGTGTATTATGGTTTTAGTTGTATAATTGAAATTCATTCAGATAAAAGCTTGTGAAATATATAAGAAGTGCTGTGCTACCTTAGCTAAATATTCTGTTCATACCTCATCCATAATTCTTACGGGTTTTTTCTTTTTACTGATTAAAGGAAAGATTGAAGGTTTTTTTTCTTTAATATAGAAGATAATAAAATAATTATGTTACTCAAAGGAGAACTGCTCAAATGATTATTGTTAATACAGATTATATTCCAGGTCATGAAATTACTCAGGTTTTAGGGATAGCTCAAGGAAATGTTGTACAATCAAAGCATATTGGTAGAGATATCATGGCAGGTTTGAAAACGTTAGCCGGAGGAGAAATTAGAGGTTACACTGAAATGATGACAGAGGCTAGATCGATTGCTCATAAAAGAATGGTTCAAGAAGCTGAAGGTCTAGGAGCCGACGCAGTTATTAATGTGCGTTATGCAACATCTCAAGTGATGCAGGGAAGTTCAGAACTTATGGTTTATGGGACTGCTGTTAAGATAAGAAAAGTATAAACATGAGATAACTGAGCCATGGAGAAATCCATGGCTCAGTTAATGAAGTATATAGTCACTGTATAAGAGGATAGGGACTTTGGCATAATGAAGTATGAGGAATATATTGTATGTTGCATATAGAATTATTACATGATATAGTATTCATTGTCGCTAAAAACAAGGGTGGCAATAAATAACTTTAAATGAATTATTTAGCTTTAGCAAGAAATCATAATTTCTAATAACTTCTATTGACGAAGTGAAGCGAAGATGTTAAGATGTAATTCCGGCTTGAGACAAGCAATGAATAACTTGCTAATCAAGCATAGTCATGGGAATTAAGTTGGTCTTTGAAAACTAAACAGTTGTGCGATTTAAAAAGAAAAGAACCACACAGTTCTTTTGAAGTAATTAAGAAATTAGCCAAAGTTCAA
>NZ_JBNPXS010000073.1:0-5816 GCF_050433185.1 Desulfitispora alkaliphila | reverse complement strand
CTTTTTGCTGATCAGCTTCGGACACCTCGTATGATACCAAGGGGGCTTTTTTTATTCAATCCTCATTTAAATTCATTACAGGAATGCTCCTTTATGTATATAGACATAATAAAAAAACCCTCAATCCAACAAGGACGAGAGTTTACCCGCGGTTCCACCTTACTAGGAATATACATTCCCCCTCAAAACCCTTTAACGAAAGGCAGACGGATCATCTTACTGATAGTTCAGATGATCAGCTCCGAGGTGGTTTTCAGTTGGTATTGCCAAGAAATGCTTTCAGCCAAGGCATCTCCTCTCTGTTAGAAATAGCACAACTTACTCTTCCTCATCACAGCTTTTACTAAATTATAATTTTTACTCACACTTTTGTCAATCATGCTGGCATCATAACTACTAACACCCATTGTACTAAACCTATTGCAAACCCAATTACCGCACCTAAGTACTCTATATGCTTAAGCTCTTTATTTACTATCTTAACAACGAGCTTTTCAAGTTTTTCTAAGTCAAAATCGTCAACTTTCTTACTTACCATTTCTGAAATAGTGAACTGTTCTTCCAAATCATTTTTAGCTGTCAGCAAAAAACTATCAAGTATAGCAGGTGCTTCTTTTTCAACTGTTTCTTCTATCTGTTTAAAAAGCATATTCTTCATGTAACTAGGTAAGCTAATAGGCATTCTTGAAATAATCTTATCGTATAAACTTGCTGTCAGTGACACAAATAGTTTTTCCTGAAAAGCTGGCTCTTTAATTTTATCCAAAATATCATCCATGGGGAGAAGTTCTTTTTCCACCATCCCCCCAAGGTCACTAGCTAATTTTTGTCTCCTTTTTGGCAATAATCCTTGTATACTATAATTTACCGCTGGAATTTTTATTGGTTTATAGGGTCGGAAAATTAAAGTGATAGCAATTTTATTTGTCATCCAACCAATAAATGCACCCACAATTGGCAGTATAATCAGCACAAAACCACAACTCTCTTTTACTCACAAATATATCAAATTTTTGCTGATAATACAAGTTTACCACTTTTCTTGACACTTGTTGCAATTTAAGCATTTTTCCACTCTGTTTCCAAAAACATGTTCCACTGTTTTAGTAGCCTCTGTTTCTATATACTTTTCTTTAAAATGCAACTCTATTTGCTTAGGAGCAATTGTAATCAACGCACTAATTAACAAATCATCATAATTAACGTCTGTTTCAGCCATCTCCATAAAAAAACTTTCCAGATAAGTACTACTTAACTCCTCTCCTACTTCATCATAAAGCATAAAACTGCTATCTGGGTTTATTACTACATGAACTATGTCTAGTTTTGGTTCTTGGATGTCCACAAAGTATCTGAGCAAACGGATAAATTCATTATATTCTTTTTCCATCATAAATTCATCCACTGCAGTATCTACAACTTCTTGAAGTTCTCTCATATAGTCACGCAATCTAAATGTTACAAATCCTTTTATATTTATTTCATCCTCAGTAACGAGGTACTCTTCTACTTTATTCATTATCTTTTCCCTTTTTCTCTTGCCATAAACAGTTTTAATCCCTCTAGTTTCCAAACCACTTTCTAATATTTTTCTACTGTTGTTCAATATTTCTTCCTTTTCTTCAGGTGTAAAGAAATAGTATTGAGTTCTCACTATTTGTTCAACAAATCTAAATTCCCAGTAATTAATTATTACATCAGTTATTAGTGAAGCCATTTTGCTTTGAAGCATATTTAACTTAAGCCGATTTGAATCTACCTCATAGTTATTGAAGCTTAAATTTTGTTTTATAACTTCTATTTCCTCATCAGTACCTACAGCTATTAATTGCGTCATGCGATCACCCCTTTCATCTGCTATATTATATGTGTCGATAGCTCTTTGATTATAACTTTTGATTCTTTTTTAGTGTTGCCACCGCATCTAAAAGTAAACTGTTATGTTTTTATCAAATCTGGAAGATTGTCGGTTGCATAGGTAAAAAAAAATAGGAAAAAATAAAGAATAATCTCTTTTAATATGGAGGTGAAATATGACTAAAAGAAAGTGTAGCTTACAAAACTGTCGTTGGCATAAACCCAATGGAAATGGTGGAGGTTGATTCCATCCTGAAATGACTAGTTCTAGTCAAAAATGCAATGATGAAATAGTTGATTGTTATGAGCCAAAATAGCGAGGAGGGCTGTTATGCTTTTTAAGAAGCGCAGGAGATTAAATATTTTATCCATTATGGCTTATCCAGTAGCATTTATTAAAGGTATTATTCTAGGAAGAATGCTTGGGAAGCGCTTATAACATGAAAAAAACAAGCCCTTAGTTAATATGGGCTTGTCAGCTTGTAGACAAAGTCCAATTTTTGGACTTCATCTACAAGCTTTTTTGTTATAATAGAAATAGTAATAATGATGTGTGGGGGGAGCTTTAATGTTATCAAAAAAAGTAGAAGATGGAAGAACTCAAATAGAGTTCGTAGCTTTAGACAAGAACTATGCTCGCCGCTTTAAAGATAGCGATTTGTTTGAGCAAATTTTTTATCGTATCTTGAAAGAAGCAATGAAAAAGGGATTAGTAGATCCTTCTATTGCATTTATTGATTCTACACATGTGAAAGCTAATGCTACAAGAAAAAGTTACAAAAGAAAGTAGTTAGAGGAAGCAGATCACCTTAGGCATACTAGTTACAACAAGGAAATCTACACTAAAAGAAAAGCATGGAATGCGTTGGACTAAATTTCGAGGGAAGAAAAAAGTTAGCTAATTGGAAATGGCAAGGACCGTGTCCAGCATAATATATATAAATAGTTTATTTTCAAAAATAAAAGAAGACAAATTCTGCTTTTACCCGTAGGTAAAAGTAGCGTTTGTCTTCAGTCTGGGGTTTTTTAGCATGTGGATATAATTAAATATGAGCTTTAACTCTTCTTTTATGGAGTGTGTGCCTGTTTCTAGCGGACCAATCAAGCCAGATGAAACTCCTGTCTTTGATGCCAATTTCTTTTGGGATAAAACTGCATTTTTCTAGCTATAATTAAAACATAAGGTAGTCTAGCATTTGCTTTTGAGCGTATCAATAACTGACGAGTCCGCTAATGTTGTAGTATCACCAATAGCTTGGCCAGAAGTAATATCTCTCAAAAGTCTTCGCATTATTTTTCCGCTTCTCGTTTTAGGTAATTCATCGGTAAAAAATATCTGATCCGGTTTTGCCAAGGCTCCGATGCCCTTTATTACTATATCCCGCAGTTCGGAAATCAACACATCGCTGCCTTCAAATTTTTCTTTCAATACAACAAAAGCAGCGATCGATTCACCTTTTACCTGATGAGGTCTTCCTATGACAGCTGCTTCAGCCACAGCAGGGTGTCTTGCTAAAGCACTTTCCACCTCTGCAATACCTATTCGGTGCCCAGAGACATTTAGCACATCGTCAACTCGACCTAAGATCCAGATATAACCATCAGAATCTTTCATGGCCTCATCACCGGCAAAATAAAAATTTTCAAACTTGGACCAATAAGTATCTATGTATCGCTGTTCATCATTAAAAATTGTCCGTAACATAGAAGGCCATGGCTTTTTGATTACCAAGTAGCCCATATCTGCAGGTTGGCCAGTTTCATCTACAACATCAATACTAATACCAGGATAGGGAATTGTAGCTGTTCCCGGTACTGTAGGAGTTACCCCTGGAAGAGGAGAAATCATGATGGCTCCTGTTTCTGTTTGCCACCAAGTATCCACAATAGGACACTTTTCATAGCCTATGTGCTTATGATACCAGAGCCAGGCTTCGGGATTTATAGGCTCGCCTACAGTACCTAGTAAGCGCAAAGTAGATAAGTCATATTTTAGTAGCCTCTCTGCTCCCCATTTCATAAATGTTCGAATTGCTGTTGGCGCTGTATAGAAAACAGTTACACCATATTTTTCTATTATTCTCCAGAACCTATCTTTCTCAGGATAGTCAGGACTCCCTTCATAAATGACAGTAGTAGTCCCATTAAGTAATGGTCCATAAACAACATAACTATGACCAGTAATCCAACCAATATCAGCAGTGCACCAGTAAACATCGTCATCTTTGGCATCGAAAACTATGTTGTGCGTTGAAGATGTCCCAGTAAGATAACCGCCAGTTGTGTGGACTACTCCTTTGGGCTTTCCGGTAGTTCCACTAGTGTAGAGAATGAAAAGCATATCCTCGGAATCTAAATGTTCTGGCAAACACTGGTCTGAAATATCTTCCGTTAAGTCATGCCACCATAAGTCTCGCCCTTTACTCATATTGCAGTCCATTTTGTCTCCTATACGCTTAGCTACAATAACATTTTTTATAGAAGGACAGTTTTCCAAAGCCTTATCAGCGTTTTTTTTCAACGGAATAATTTTACCCCTTCTCCAACCACCGTCAGTAGTAATAAGTATCTTTGAATTATTATCATTGATTCTATTGCTCAAAGCCTCTGAGTTAAAACCACCAAATACTACACTATGAGGAGCTCCAATTCTAGAGCAAGCAAGCATGGCTATTACCGCCTCAGGGATCATTGGCATATAGATAGTTACCCGGTCACCTTTGGTAACATTTAAGCTTTTCAGTACATTGGCAAACTTACAAACTTCTGTGTAAAGTTGATTAAAGGTTAGAGTATATGAATCACCAGGCTCGCCTTCAAATATAATAGCATTTTTATCACCTTTAGAACCTTTAACATGACGATCTAGACAGTTGTATGAAGCATTGATCTGTCCGCCCAAAAACCACTTTGCAAAAGGGGGATTCCACTGACAAATTTGATCCCACTTTTTAAACCAGGTCAAGCGCTCTGCTTGGCTTGCCCAAAACTGATCTGTATCAGCGTTAGCCTCATTGTAGATAGATGACGATGATATATTAGCATTTTGTACAAACTTTTGAGATGGATTGAATTTTTGATCAGTCATAACAACATCACTCCCTTCTAGTTTTTAATATTCAGTATATTTAGAATTATAAGATTATTATAACTTGTTTTTCAATAAAATTCAAGAGAGTAATGGAAATTTATGTTTAAAAAACGGCCCCTTAACAGAGACCAACATAAATAGTTTCTGAAACTATTTCAGCTTGTAGACAAAGTCCAAATTTTCGGCATTCGTTCTATGCGGCAAACAATAAGGGAAATAGAAACCCATGTAGCATATCGTTGGTTTATTGGATACTGTTTCAGCGAGAAAATACCGCACTTCACTACGTTCGGCAAAAACTTTGCTCGCCGCTTTAAGGATAGTGGTTTATTTGAGCAAATTTTTTATCGTATCTTGAAAGAAACGATGAAACAGGGATTAGTAGATCCTTCGACGCTCATTTGATATGGTAATTAGTCATACAACCATAGTATTTACCAGGTATTTAGTCCTGGAATGGGAGCGGAGAAATGTGAAGTAAGACATTTAACTTAAACATCTCGTAATCTACTGAGAATTACAGCTGTTCGTAAACGGTTATAAGAACAATAGGAGTTGGGTAAAATACTTCTACAAATTATCTAAATAAGGAAGCTCAAATATTGCAGGTGCATCTTTAGGGAAAGTGATTAGGAGGTGTTTTCCCTTGGCTAGTAATAAATCAATATGGCTTGCTGAACCAATTAACGACAAAGTAGCATTAGCTTGTTTTTCTAGCGTATTAGGCACTTTAGTTATGTATTGTATCGGGATACCTATTTATTTTTCTAACTTGAGACTTTTGCAAATTAATTAACCCTTGATATATAAGGTTTTCAATAGCATAAAAAAGGACTTCACCCCAATGTGGAGAAATTTTCAAGTGACA
>NZ_JBNPXS010000072.1:0-6015 GCF_050433185.1 Desulfitispora alkaliphila | reverse complement strand
AAGTCCTTCAGCGCCAATGGTACTTGGACCGAGAGGTCCTGGGAGAGTAGGTCGCTGCCAGACAATCAGAAACACTCACTTTTGTGGGTGTTTTTTTGTGTCCTTTTACTTAAAAGAGAATATTATGTATAGTGCATTACTTTGTGAAAGGAGCCAGGTAGTTAATGATAAAGGTTTTAGTTGCCAGCCCAGTAAGGAGAAAGCCTGAGATACTAAGGGAGTTTTTGTTCTCTTTAAAAAAACTTGAACAAGTAGGGATAAGCCTTAATTTTCTATTTGTGGATAACAATGAAGAAGCAGAATCTAGTAAATTGCTAAAGGAATTTAAAGACCGCAATATCAATACAACCATATGGGAAGAACAAACTGACGATAAATATGTGTGCAATGAAGAATTTCATCAATGGCACGAAACGCTAATGTGGAAAGTAGCTAACTTTAAGGACAAGATAATAGAATATGTTGGACAGGAAGATTATGATTTTTTATTTCTGGTTGATTCCGATTTAATATTACATCCCAAGACCTTAGTACATTTAACATCACTACAAAAAAACATAGTTTCTGAAGTCTATTGGACTAAATGGGTTCCAGATGCCATAGAATTGCCTCAGGTATGGGTGCGTGATGATTATATTCTGTATGAAGCACAAAGAAATGAGCAATTAAATGGCATAGAGATGGAGAGGAGGATAAATAACTTCTTAGATATGCTTAGAACACCTGGAACCTATAAAGTAGGGGGGCTAGGAGCTTGTACTCTTATTTCCAAGGTAGCTATTTCAAAGGGTGTTTCGTTTAAGGAGATATACAACATCTCAATGGGTGGAGAGGACAGACATTTTTGTATTAGGGCAGTAGCCTTGGGGCTTGATTTGTGGGCAGATACTCATTATCCACCCTTGCACATATATAGGGAAAGTGAGTTAGAAAAAGTCTATGATTTCTATAAAAAAAATGGTATTAAATAATAATAAATGTGGCAACATAAATTTGACAGACAACAATTATATATGTTAATCTATTGTATAAAATAGGCATTCCCCGATAGCTCAATGGTGGAGCAACCGGCTGTTAACCGGTAGGTTGTAGGTTCGAGTCCTACTCGGGGAGCCATTTTTTTTTGTTAAATTTGGCTATTGGGGAGACAATAACAAGGAATGAGCAGATAGAGGGAGTTGACAAAGTGAACGAAAAGTATGACCTTTTACTGAACCGCAGGAGTATTAGACAGTATGAAGAGAAGCCTGTTCACGAAGATAAGATTAAAGCAATCTTAGAAGCTGCTATGGCTGCACCTTCTGCAGGTGGTGAACAACCTTGGCATTTTGTTGCAATAACAGAAAAACATAAACTAAAAGAGATAAGTGAAAAGCATCCCTATGCTAAAATGTTAGAGCAAGCTCCATTGTGCATAGTGGTTTGTGGGGATAAGTCATTAACTAAATTTCCTAATGAAGGAGAACTCTATTGGATTCAAGACTGCTCTGCTGCAACTCAGAATATACTGCTTGCAGCTAAATCATTAGATTTGGGCAGTGTGTGGATAGGAGTTCACCCACAAGAGGAAAGAGAGCAAATGCTTAGGGATATACTTGGTATACCAGAAAACATCACACCTTTTGCAGCGATAGCTATAGGCTACCCTGCAGAGCATAAAGACCCTGCTAAAAGATATGATCAAAATAGAGTCCACAGAGAACATTGGTAGTAAAATGGTATAAACATTCCTCTTTTGAGCTAAACTTAAAATATTAGTGGATATATGAGTCTAGTATAGAGTAAGAAAAGGGGAAAATTATGAGAAAAGAAAAGGACTTACTTGGTGAAAAGCTAGTACCTAAAGAGGTCTACTACGGCATTCAGACTGTACGTGCAATAGAGAATTTTCCCATAAGTGGGCAAAAGCTTCGAGAAGAGTTAATAATAGCATTAGGACAAGTTAAGAGAGCTAGTGCAATAGCTAATAGAAAATTAGGTTTGTTAAGTGAAGATTTAGCAAATCCCATAATAACTGCCTGTGATGAAGTAATAGCTGGTAAATTAACTAGTCAGTTCTTGGTTGATCCCATTCAGGGTGGTGCAGGAACATCAATTAATATGAATGCAAATGAGGTTATTGCCAATAGGGCTATCCAATTGTGTGGAGAAAAATTAGGAGACTATAGTTATATATCTCCTAATACACATGTGAACATGAGTCAATCAACTAATGATGTATTTCCCACAGCTATTCGCATAGCTACCATGAAAATGAGTGAAGGTCTTCTACAAAGCATTAGCAAACTAATAAAGGAATTGAGGAAAAAAGCGAAAGAATTCGATCATGTAATAAAAGTTGCTCGTACTCACTTGCAGGATGCTGTTCCCATTAGATTAGGTCAAGAGTTTGCATCCTATCAACATTTAATAGAGCGAGACAGGAATAGAATAAAAATGAGCTTAAGGCATTTGCTAAAGATAAATATGGGGGCAACTGCCACAGGAACGGGTTTGAATACACCAATTGAGTACAGAGAGATTGTGCTAAATGAGCTAAAAGCCTACTCAGGGCTAAAGTTTGAGCTGGCCTCTGACCTAGTAGATGCAACGCAAAACATTGACACACTAGCAGAACTATCAGGTGCATTAAAGATTATGGCAGTAGATTTATCTAAAATTGCCAATGACTTGCGCTTGTTATCTTCAGGTCCTCGAGCAGGGCTTAATGAAATAAACTTGCCTTCCGTTCAGCCGGGGTCTTCAATTATGCCTGGAAAGGTAAATCCAGTGATCCCTGAAGTAGTTAATCAGGTATCATTTCAGGTTATTGGAAATGATACAACCATAACTATGGCTTTAGAAGCCGGTCAGCTAGAGCTAAATGTAATGGAGCCTATAGTTGCCCACAACCTCTTTGAATCCATAGATATGCTTAGAAATGTGATAGAGGTATTTGCTGAGAAAGCTATTGCAGGGGTAACAGCTAACGAAAAACTATGTGAAAAATACTTAAAGGAAAGCTTAGGATTGATTACTGCGGTAAATCCATATTTAGGATATGAGAAAACATCAGATTTAGCTAAAGAAGTGATATCCACAAATAAGACGGTTAGTCAAGCACTTGTGGATAACAATATTGTATCAGAAGAGGATATCCACAAGTTATTATCACCCTATGAGTTAACAAAAGGCGGGCTTATAGGGGAAGAAATATTTAATGAACAAAAAAATTGAGTCGCACCATAAAGTGTGGCTCAATTTTTTTGCTAGATAAGAATATCAGTGATGTAGTTCTGCAATTGTATCCTTAAAGTAGCTTTCCTGCTTTTCAGGTGAAACACCGGCATAAGGTAAGTTTAATGCTTTTGCTAAAAATGGATCTGAGCAACACAAGTCCTCCTGATCAAGTTTCTTCAGAGAGTCTTTCCCCAACGCGTACATAATTGAAACCATTTCATTTCTTGAAACAGACAAGTAATTGACCAGAGACTTAACACCAGTATCTATGTCAAACTTATCCTTTGCTCGTCCAGTTTGGAGTATTAGTTGTGGTGGTGGCTCTTGAGGAGCTACCTTTGTAACTTGCTGGGCTACCATTGCCATGATAGCAGCTGTTCCTATATATACAGCGTCTGCGCCTAAAGCCATTGCTTTTAAAAATTGTCCTGGTGTGACAAGACCACCGCCTGCTATGAGGGATATTTTATTATCTAGTCCGTTACTTTTTAAATAAGTTCCTGCTCGGGCGATGGCATAAATGGCTGGAAGCCCCAAGTCATCTTCAGCTGTAGGTGAGGCTCCATGAGTTCCCGCCTCTGCCCCGTCTACAGCTATAAAGTCTACCTCTGCTTCAGCAAATAACTCTAGTTCTCTCTCTAGAAAATGAGAAGCAGCAATTTTTACTCCTACAGGGACACCTGTTTCTTCTTTGAGTTTTTTAACAGTGTTTTTAAAATCATTAACTGAATTAACCCCAGGGAGTCTCGTTTTAAGCACCTTATCTTCGCCCTCTTGTAAATCTAGTACCTCCATCACTTCCTTATCGATAAATTTTGCTTGAGTTCTTTGAGGTGAAGCTCCTTAAGCTCCTTGACCTAATTGAATTTCTATGGCATCTAATTGCTTATACTTATCGGGAGTATTTAAAAATCCACCTCTATTGTATTGACCTATTAGTTTGGTGGCAGTTTCCCTTTCCTCTGTCAACAAACCTGACTCACCTGTATTTGTAGAGATACCCATTTCAGAGGCAGCTTTGGCTAGGGCTATTTTTGCCTTTTTATTTAAGGAGCTACCGTAGGACATTCCTGTAATACTAATGGGCATTGATAGTTCCAGTGGTTTCTCAGCATCAGGTCCAATAATTACACTTGTGTCAATATTTGCGCTGTCTTCTATGGGTAGACGGTGTAAGTGCACAGGATTTAAGAATAACATTTCCCAGGGGGACATGTTCAGATGACTTCCTAGAGGTCTTTCTAAGCTTTCCCCTTGAGTAGCTCGCATCAATAATTCCATGCCATTAAAAAATGACATCTTTTTCATTGTAGCCATCATCATGAGCATGTTATCTGTGTATTTGTCCTTCATCATCTTATACATTAAGTCATCGCTAGCTTCATTTAATAACCCGCCGAAAATGTTACTAAAAAGTTGCATAGGGATAGCCTCCTTGAATTAATAGTTTTTCCTATTTTCCTGGGGAAGGGTCAGCTTTTTAAACTCGTTCTTAAATAACTTATCACTGCAAAAGCCTGCTACGTATCCATTAGCTCTTGCCGCCGCAGTAGAGTTAACAAAGTCACTTGGAACCTCCAGCATATCCTACCCGCGTCCTCAGTACTCCCGGGATAGCCCCAAACTGGGGCATCAGGTCCCCAAAATCAACCTAAGGCAAAGGTAGCTGTAGCTATAGTCATAAGATCACCTCTTTCTAATGTTTAGTATTTTCGTTTATTTAATCCATTATCCCAACATAAATTAAGGATCAAAGCGGTGCTACCCCTTTCAATTACCATGGTCGGATTTAGTACTTTTTCCTTATTTTTTACAATGATTGCAAATATCTAGTATAGTATAATAGTCATAGCTGAAAAAGCTAAAACAAAATCAAGGAGGATTTTATGAGTTATTTTAAGTTTCTTTTTACTGGATTAGCTGTATTAGGTTTAGTATTTATTGGACAACCCGATAGTCATGCAAATCAAGGCACTAACCATCAAATTAGGTGGGGAGAAAGTCTATTTTTAATTGGCAAGCAGTATGGGGTTTCTGTTGAAGATATCAAAAAAGCTAATGGTTTATCAGGTGACATGATTCTTGCAGGGAAAAGCATAATTATCCCTAATGTACACACTGTACAAAAGGGAGAAAGCTTGTTTCTAATTAGTAGAGATTATGGCACAACAGTGAATGCTTTAAAGAGTGCAAACAACCTTACATCAGATGAAATATTAGTAGGTCAAAGACTTACAATTCCAGATGGAGCTAGACAACAGGCAGCACCTGTAGCTTCTAGAGGAGCTAACACTACTGCTAACACTAACTCTAACTTTACTGAAGAAGATGTTTATTGGTTAGCAAGAATGATTCATGCAGAAGCTCGTGGAGAAAGCTATGAAGGGCAGGTTGCAGTTGGTGCTGTTATCCTGAATAGAGTTAAACATGCTGATTATCCAAACACAATTTATGATGTATTATTCCAAGTCACAAATGGCAGAAACTATCAATTCTCTCCTGTGTTAGATGGAGCAATTTGGCAGGAGCCTAATGAAACTGCATTTAGAGCTGCTAGAGATGCCATCAATGGTTGGGACCCTTCTGGAGGAGCAATATTCTTTTACAATCCAGTGACCTCAACAAACCAATGGATATTCTCAAGACCTATAATAACACAAATTGGACGTCACGTTTTTGCAAGATAATTTAAACTTTATATAAATGAGACTTTTGCAAATTAATTAACCCTTGATATATAAGGTTTTCAATAGCATAAAAAAGGACTTCACCCCAATGTGGAGAAATTTTCAAGTG
>NZ_JBNPXS010000071.1:0-6235 GCF_050433185.1 Desulfitispora alkaliphila | reverse complement strand
TACACCTGTTCCCATGCCGAACACAGCAGTTAAGTCCTTCAGCGCCAATGGTACTTGGACCGAGAGGTCCTGGGAGAGTAGGTCGCTGCCAGACATAATGATCCTCGATAGCTCAATGGTGGAGCAACCGGCTGTTAACCGGTAGGTTGTAGGTTCGAGTCCTACTCGGGGAGCCAAAATTACTTATTCATACCACTTTAGTCTAAACGTTTTGGGCTATAGTGGTATTTTTATTTTAATTAGTTAACATTAAAGCTGGGTCCGGTTCTCCTGAAAAATCATCAGGAAAAACGGACCCTTTAAAGCTTTACAGCCAATTCTTTATCTTCTCATACCGGCCATACTTTCTATAATTTCATAAGTAAAATTCTTTTCTTGAATAGTGCCATCTTCATATTCAACTTCTAAAATTACTTGAGTGATATCTTCATCTAAAAGTTCCTCTGGCAGCTCTAATATCCATTCTCTTTTATGTGCTGTTGAATAGGGGTGTGTGCTCTCAGTTACTGGAACTGCAGTCTGTTGTTCACCATTGGTGATAATTATTGCTTTAACATCCTTGATTCGATAAAAGTCAAATAGAACAGGTTCTACCTGAGCAAAATTAGCACTATAATTCATCAACTTGCGACCATCACCAGTAGAAGAGGCACCTGCCCCTACTTTCCGTAGAGGTACAGGCTTATAGTATTGGCCTGGAATATCTGTTATTGCTTCAGATTTGACCAGATTCCCTTTAGAAACTAACTGATATTCATAATCCTTATCTGGCGATAATATTACTGAGGCGGAAAAGTTAGTGCTACCCTTTTGTACTGCGGGTATTTTGGTCCAGTCCTTTCCTTGACCTTTTTCTCTGTATTGAAATAACACATTTGGCTCTTTTTCAATCTCTTTAAATGTCCACTCTACATCCATGTTTATTTTCTTGGGGGAAGAGTCATTTTCATTGGCTCTAAAATCTATAGACCTGATCCATTTGTTATCTTCCTGAATTTCTGAAATGCTTCTTTGTATGCTACCAACCTGACTCTGCAACCAGTGAGTATTATTATAAACACTGCGATCAATATGAGTTGACAAATTGTTTTCCATTTGATTTAATCGGGAAAAGCTGTACAAATTTAAAGCTATACTTACTATAACTAGCCAGGTTAAAACTTTAATTTTTTTCTCCATGTCGTCCTCCATATATCCGTGTAATTTATATTATATAAAGTTTCGCTAATAACGAGAGAAATCCTTTAACTTTAAGAGTGACAAAGACTGACAAACTTGGTTGTTAAGTGACCTTAACACAGCCTTCTTGACACAAATCTTTAACAAGTGTATTATCTAGGATTGGAAGAAAAGTATTTATAATCAGGTGATAACAATGGAAAAGCATACAGTGTCTTATAAGGATAGAGCAATAGAGTTTGAGCTACATCGAAAAAAAGTAAAAAACATTAACTTACGGGTAAAGCCAGACATGACAGTAATGATATCCGCTAATAATAAAGTACCCATTAAGTACCTCAAGGACTTTGTAAAGAGTAGAGCGCCTTGGATTTTAAAGCACCTAGATAGCTTTAAAGACAAACAAGCCTATCAAAAGACAAGGGACTATGTGAGCGGTGAAACTATTAAATATTTAGGAAAACAGTATCAGCTAAAAGTAATAGCAACTCAAGCAATAGAAACAGTAGAGTGCCAACTGGGGTTTATTAACCTTTATGTTAAAGACAGTGTTAGTCAGAGTAGAAAAGAGAAGTTAATTCAGGAGTGGTTTAAGCAAAGGGCAGAAGTAGAGTTTCACCAATCTCTAGAGCGAGTATACCCTCTGTTAGAGAATTACCGGATTCCAAAACCTGAAATCATCATTAAAACTATGAAAAGCCGCTGGGGTTCCTGTAACAGCCATAAGAAAAGGATAACATTAAACAGTAAGCTGATTAGTGGACCTAGTTGTTGCATCGACTATGTGGTTCTCCATGAATTGATTCACTTTATCCAGGGCAATCACGACCAAGACTTTTATAAACTTATGACAGTCTTCATGCCCGACTGGCGAGAAAGAAAGATAATATTGGAAGAAGAAGTGGCAAGGGAGTTGTAGATTATAGATTTTGCTACTTAATCATAAGAGCAGCGACATACGCTGCTCTTTTACTATACCAACAGAAAGTAAGAGCAACTAAGCTTCAGTGCTAAGGATTACAGAAGATAGGAGAGTTTTTTTGTATTTAACTATAGATGGAAAAACTGTAATAAATTGTAGAAAAAGAAAAGGGAATAAATATAAGTCGTAGAATTTATAAAATTAAAATAATTATTTTAATTTTTGGGGGAGAGGCTTAGTTGAAAGGGGAGTCTATGTTGGTAAATACACTTTGTAAAATAGATAAGGTATTAGAGTACACACGCAAATGTCAGCAACTTTCTATAGAAGATTTAGACTATCGTTTTTTTACAGATTCCCTTAAAGAGCTTACAGAAGCTGAATGTGTTGTATTAAGCCTATTATGGTAATCACCCTTTTATGATAATATAAAATTAGTATTTACAACAGGGTAACTAAAAACACATATTTTCAGTCCTGGAAAAAGTGCAAAAAAACAGGATTTGTGTATTACAAATAGAATTAATTTAATGATAAAGTAGAAATTTAGAGGTGATTGATTCTATGACTGAAAGTATTAAAACAAATATTCCTCGAAAAGCGAATTGTTGAGCACCTGATATTGATGCTGGTCAGCATCCTCAGAGTAATAATACTGAAAACTGCCAGGTATGCGGGCAAGAATTGGAATATTTAAGTACTGGCAAGGAGTTACGCTGCTATCAATGTGGAAAAAAAGAAATTGGAAATATATGTTGTTCAAATGGGCACTATATTTGCGATGAGTGTCACGGGAAAGAACTCTATAACACTATACAGAATTATATAATGGCCACACAATCTCAAAATCCCTTTGAAATTGCCGAAGACCTGATGGGATATAGTAATGTGCCAATGTTGGGTTGCGAAAATGCATGGATTGCAGCTGGCGCCTTCATGGCATCCCTAAAAAACCAAGGTAGTATTCCAATAACAAATGATCAGATCAGTGAAGTTCTAAATAGAACTAGAAAGCAAGCAATTGGTGGATACTGTGGGCTAACAGGAGTTTGTGGTATTGTTCCCGCAATGGGAGCATGTTTTAGCGTTATTCTTGGTGCATTATGTTCAAAGGGTCAAGAAACAGCTACTACAATGAAGGTTGTTGGCAAAATAGTAAATGCTATTGCTGATCAGACTGGGCCATGTTGCTGCAAGAACTTTGTCAGGACTGCGCTCAGTGAAGCTGTTAAATCTGCCAAAGAGGAGCTCAAGGTAACCTTGCCATTACCTAGCCAAGCACTGGTTTGTTCTCACAGTAAACGGCACCCCCATGGATGTAGAAAGGCTAAATGCCCTTACTTTAAAACACTTTAAAACCTCGATCAGAGTCGATTGGGGTTTTATTTATTAATTTAGAAGCAAAATAATGTATAGCTCAGTGAAAGGGTGATAATAGTGATAATATTAGATAAACCATATGTCTCAACTTTTTTAGAAGAAACAATTGTAAAACTTGACCTACCTGTTTTAAATAATGGCATTAAAGCAGAGTTTAACTTGAGCAATAAAATTAAATTCTTAGACGACAAAGAGTTCGTTAAAAGATTTCAGGAAAAGAATGAAGGCTTAGTTTATACTAACTCAGAGAATTCAATTAACTGGATAACAAACAATTTGTCATTTACTGATTTACCCCAAAAGATTGAGGTTTTTAAGGACAAGGTTAAGTTTCGTGAATTGCTAAAGAGCATGCACCCAAATTTCTTTTATCAAGAAGTGGGCTTTGACAACCTAGATGAAATAGATGTAACTGAAATAGAAATGCCTTTTATTATTAAGCCATCAATTGGATTTTTTAGCATGGGAGTCTATAAGGTAAGTAGCATTTCTCAATGGAGGGATGTAGTAAACAAACTAAAAAAAGAAGTTAATAGTTTAGCAGATAATTATCCCGCAGAAGTTATAAATACTAATAAATTCATTATAGAGGAAAACATAGAGGGTGAGGAATTTGCTGTTGATGTCTATTATGATAATGAAGGCAAACCTGTAATTTTAAATATTTTAAAGCATATCTTTTCCTCTAGAGAGGATGTAAGCGACAGACTATATATAACGTCTAAGGAGATAATTGAAAAATACTACAGTGGTTTTACTTCTTTTTTATCAGAGCTAGGGAAGTTAATAAACCTAAAAGGTTTTCCGATGCATATAGAATTTAGAATTGATAAGGATGAGAATATAGTACCTATTGAAGTAAATCCGATGAGGTTTGCAGGTTGGTGCACAACGGATATTGCCTATTATGCTTATGGGATAAATATATATGAATACTTTTTAAAACAGAAAAAGCCCCTTTGGGAAGAGATACTAAAGGATAAAGAAGGTAAAACATACAGTATTGTTATTGCAGATTTACCAAGGGATGTAAAGGTCGCTACTATAGAGGGAATAGATTATGATAAATTCAAGTCATATTTTGAAAATCCTTTAGAAATGAGAAAAGTAGATTACATAAAGCATGGTGTGTTTGCTTTTTTATTTGCAGAAACAAGTGAGGGAAACTGGCAAGAAATAGACGGGATATTAAAGTCTGATCTAAAAGAGTATTTGAAATTTAAAGATTAGGGGGGAACAAGAATTGTCTAAAAGCAAATTTATTATGTGGCTAGGATTGATTCTAATTTTAATAGCTTCAGTTATTTCTGTAACTGGCTGTGCCCCAGAAGAAGAGGTAACTAAAGAACCTAACCAAGAAGAAAATTATGAGTCTGAATGGGAGCTAAGTGAAATCAAAGAGATTGCAGAGAAAGCCTTTTATATTTATTATAGGCAGACCCAAGGTGAAGTTTTTATAAGTGAAGTTTTTGATTTTACTGGTGATGCAAAAAGAGAATTATATAAGGGTAATTTAACTGTTAATATTCCAGGAGTAAGGGAATATATTGATGAAATTCAAGTGGATATTAAAGATGTGAGCAAAGGAAAGAGCCAGACTACAGTAACTGCGGTGATTAAATTTCCTCATGTTAAGAGAGAAACATTTGCCAGTATAAAAGAAGATATAGCCGAGGCAATCTCTACTTCCCAAGGAGAGCCACTTGATCTTGAAGAGATATTCATCCAGGCTCTTGCTCAGCAAGAACTTGCTCAAGAGGCAACTATAAAAAGGTTGGTAATTGAGAAAGATGGGGAGAAGTTAAAAGTTACTCAAATAGATGCTCCCCATGAGGTGTTTTTTACCTTCGATAAAATCTACCGAGAAGCAATTGCTGAGAAAATAGATGATGTAACATTGCAAGCTGATGCTGACAATTACATTACCTATGATACTAGTGCATATGGTACCTTTAATGATACTGAAATTAGTATTAAAAATTTCAACCCTAAGTATCTAGCAAGTAAAACCACTATAATTTTAGATAATAATATAAAACTACCTCTCGAACCATTCTGGAATGAATTGCAGACCTTAGAGGGAACTGTGGAGCCTTTTCTTGATGTGGGCCCAGATAGTTTTTTCCACCATATTAGATTGGGTGAAACACTTACCCAAGGAAAAAGTGCAGTTTACTTGACTAGGCCTTACAGATCATTAACAATGGATGCTGCCGTTGGGTATGTTAACCTAGATACAGGTCAGGTCAACTTAATAACAGTTATCAATGGTCCCGGAGAAAGCGCCAGTGATTTTTACTGGTCACTGGATGGTGAATATGTGGCATATCACTGGATTGCCAGTGGCTCAGGTCATTCATACTTACATATTTATGATTTAATAAAAGATGAAATTATAAGCTTTTATGATTTAAAGGGAATAGAAGTAACGGAAGCAGAAACTTTTGCTGGTCAATTTCAAGATTTGCAGTGGTCCAAAGATGGGGAAAAACTACACTTTAATCTAAAGAAGCCTCAAGAAGTTGAAGAAGATGGTGAAGTTTCCTCCTGGACTATAGATGTAAAAGAGAGGAAACTGGAAACCGCCGTTTAAAAATTGGGCTTATTGTATAAATAACAGTGATATATAAAAGGTATGTCGAATTGACATACCTTTTTATATGTGTGCCCGGCACGGGCGGTAACTTGGCGGTGAAAGTCCGCTGTGGGCTTGGTAGTGGGAACCACTAGCCAATGACAAGGGTGTCCATCGCG
>NZ_JBNPXS010000070.1:0-6363 GCF_050433185.1 Desulfitispora alkaliphila | reverse complement strand
TGCAATTAACTTAATGAACCGCCAAGTACCGAACGGTATGCTTGGTGGTGTGAGAGGACGGTAGATAAAATAATTATCTACCTCCTACTCGATGAGGGATGCGATAAAATTAAATTAGAGAGGAATTAAGCCTTAGGAGTATTAAGCGGAAGTCTGAGGAGTAAATTTAGCTGTAAGGAACACCAGGGGCTGTTGATTAAAGTTATAAGAGTAAATATAATAATGATAAAGGTTATCAATGATAAGCATTTTCATTACATACAAGGAGGCGTGCATAAGAGCAGAGTATTTTTTTTAAAAGTTAACTGAGAAGTAATATCATTCAAATTAGGAGGAGTGTAGTATGTTTTCTAAATTTAAAAAGTTAGGATTTTTAGCCTTAATTTCCATTTTAGCATTGGGTTTATTAGCAGGGTGTGGAGGTAATGAGCCTGCAGATGAATCTAACAATGAAGAAATAGTAGCCGATAGTGATGCAGGTGAGCTAGTTGTATATTCAGGCCGAAATGAAAGATTTGTACAGGACTTATTGGATAAATTCTCTGAGGAAACAGGAATAGAAGTTAGAGCATTACATGGAGCTAACCCATTACAAGTTGTAGAGGAAGCAAACAATGTTCAAGCAGACGTCTTTATTTCTAATGATTTAGGAGCTTTAGGATACTTACATCAACAGGGCTTATTACAAGGGTCGAACCCTGAAGGCATAGAAACTATTGATGAAATGTTTCGCGCTGATGACAACGCATACTTTGCAATTTCAGCAAGAGCACGAGGCTTTATTTACAATAAGGATATGATTACTGAGGAAGAAATGCCAAAAAGTATTGAAGATTTATTTGATGCTAAATGGGCAGAAGTTGAGAATGGCTATGCCATTACTCGCGGTGGCAATGGTGGTATGATAGGACATATTTCAGCTCTTCGCTATCAGTGGGGTGATGAAAAGACTGCAGATTGGATTGGGGCAGTTAGAGAAAATGCTGCTGGAATTTACCAAGGTCATGGTGATATAAGAAGATCTGTAGGTGCTGGTGAGCACTCCTTCGGTCTGGTAAACAACTACTACTTCCACCAACAGTTAGTGGAGCCAGATAACAACAATGTAGGCTTTATCTACTTAGACCAAGGAGACGACCAAATGGGGGTAATCGCTAACGCTGCAGGTGTAGGACTAGTTAAGGGTGGCCCTAATGCAGAAAATGCAAATGCCTTTATCGAGTGGTTATTAAAGCCTGAGAATCAAGCAGCTTTTGTGGGAGAATCATTAGAACTTTTAATTAACGCAGAATTTGGTGCGGTTTACCCACCAGAAGTTGAGCCATATATAGTAGACTTTAATGAATTAAAGGTTCAGGATATGCCTGTTAAAGAATTGGGTAACTTCTTTGAAGACACAAGAGCTCTAATTGAGGCATCTGGACTAGACTTGGATTTAAGATAAATTATAAATTTAAATAATCTGAAGTTTTAGGAGATGGCATTATGGATAAATGCAGCAAGAGAAAACAACTAAATAGTACTCAAAATGCTCAGGTTGGGGAACATAGTTCCCCAGCCATTCTCCGTTTTTTGCAAAGGACATGGTTAAATATTTGGCGGGGAAATCCACCAGGACCTGTGCTTCTGACTATTGGTTTGATTATCGCCTTGGTAATGTCCATTCCAATTATTTATGTAATTTGGCGCTCTCTTTTTGCAGGTGCAGACCGCTGGATGCGCTTACTGGATGAGAGAATACCCCAACTGCTGTGGAGCACCATGTCTCTTACCATTGCTGTTACCACATTTGCTGTGATAATTGGAGTCTCGCTGGCGTGGATCGTTGTGCGCACTGATATTCCGGGAAGTAAAATGTGGCGGTGGCTCTTGGCACTACCCCTCTTAATTCCCCCTTATGTGGGAGCTGTGACCTATATTATCGTGTTTGGACGCAGCGGGTGGGCCCGAGATTTTTGGCGAGATACTCCGTGGTTGATGAATAACCTTGGAGATTACCCAATAGACATTTATACCTTTGGAGGGGTCTTTTTTGTATTGACCATGTTCACCTACCCCTATGTCTACCTGATTGCCAGTGCTTCTTTGCGCAAAATGAATCGCAACTTTGAAGAAGCTGCCCAATCCCTGGGAATGAGTAACTGGGAGATATTTTGGAAGGTAAACTTGCTCTTTTTGAGGCCGGCAATTGGAGCGGGGGGCATTTTAGTGGCCCTTTATGTGCTGTCTGACTTTGGAGCTATAGCAATGCTCCGATACGTTACGTTTACAGCTGCAATATATTTTCAACGAGCGGGGTTTGATACGGCTTCGGCTGCAGTATTGAGTTTAGTACTTATTATCCTAACTATTGCAATCTTGTGGATTGAAGCTCATACCAAGAAGAAAAATAAGTATTACCAAACGGGGAACTCCTACAGGAAACCTATTGTCCTGCCGCTTGGGAAGTGGAAGCCCCTGGCTATAATATATGTAAGCGCTGTATTCTTTGTTTCAGTGTTGTTGCCAATCAGTGTTCTGATCTACTGGTCAAAAATTGGGATTACTATGGGAGCACTTGATGAGAGGTTCTTTGGGTTTGTGTTAAACAGTTTAAAGGTTTCAGGTCTTGCAGCATTACTGTGTATGCTGTTTGCAATGCCGATTATCTATTTAAAATCCAGATATCCGTCGGTTATTTCAAGGGGAATAGATAGATTGAGCTATGCAGGTTATGCACTTCCAGGAGTAATTGTAGCACTTGGTTTTGTATTTATATTTAACAATCACATCCCTATGCTTTATGGCACATTTTATATGGTAGCATTGGCTTTTGTGGTTAGATTTTTACCCCAAGCCATGCAAGCAGGTGATGCCTCCTTGAGTCTGATATCGCCAAAAATAGATGAGGCAGCCCGTAGCCTTGGGTACCCTCCGTGGAAGGTAATGCTCAAGGTGATTCTTCCCAATATGCTACCTGGAATAATAGCTGGAGGCGCTCTTGTCTTTGTCAGTTCAATTAAAGAGCTCCCTGCAACACTCATGCTGCGACCACCAGGATTTGATACTTTAGCGGTTAGAATTTATTTTGAGGCTCATGAAGGAATTTATCACTTGGCAGCACCCTCTGCACTGTTAATTATATTGGTATCCATTATTCCCTTGCGCTATATGTTAAGCAAATATTAAGGTAGGTGAAAAATGATGTTTGATATAGAATTAAAATCAGTTACCAAAACCTATATGGGGGCAGACAGACCTGCTATTAATGATGTGTGTTTAGCGGTAGAGCGGGGTAACATAATTACCCTTTTGGGTCCTAGTGGTTGCGGGAAAACCACCACATTGAGGCTAATAGCAGGATTTGAGCGGGCAGAAGCAGGTAAAATAGCTTTGGCTGGAAAGGTTGTTAGTAACGGCTCAACTTGGGTTCCTCCTGAAAGGAGGGGCGTAGGCATGGTGTTTCAGGATTACGCCCTATTCCCCCACCTAACTGTCTTTGATAACGTGGGCTTTAACTACAAAGAGAAAGATAGAAAGAGTAGAATAATGGAGGTTCTTGAATTAGTAAACCTGATAGGCTATGAAAAGCGCTATCCCCACGAGCTTTCAGGAGGTCAACAGCAAAGGGTAGCCTTGGCTAGAGCCTTGGCAAAAAGACCTGTTGTTGTCCTTTTAGATGAGCCTTTTAGTAACTTAGATGCAGGACTGAGAACCCAGATGCGAGTTGAAGTTAAGCGTATTATTAAAGAGGCGGGTGCTACTGCTATTTTAGTATCCCATGACCAAAAGGATGCCTTGGCTATATCTGATCGGATTATCGTAATGAAAGATGGGGTAATACAGCAAAATGGAACTCCGAGAGAAATATATCAATTTCCTGAGAATAAATTTGTAGCTTCTTTTGTAGGGCAGACTAACCTAATTGAAGGCACAATAGGGTCTGATGGGAAATCAATTGACACTGGTTTTGGAAATATTCCATGTTTTCATACCCATAACATGCAACCTGGAGAAAAGGCATGTATCTCTATAAGACCTGATAGTCTGGAGATGGATCAGTCTGGACCGATTAAAGGGCGGATAATAGAGTCAACATATACCGGAGAAGCCATTGATGCAACTGTAGAGGTTAAATTGAAAAAAGGGAAAAAGCAGAACTTATTAATTCATGTTCACCCAGAAATTGTTGTTAACAAAGGTGAAGAGATTAATTTGAAAGTTCTACCTGATTTCGTGGCTGTAATGAGCAATACAGACGAGAGTGAAAGAATTCTATAGTAATCTATTCTAACGCAGTGTGAGAAGTTAATAATACCCTTAAAAAGATGTCACCTCAAATAGAGCGGTTGGATAAAAAAGAAAAAAAATGGTATCATTAATGCATAGAAAGACCTGCGCGGAAGAAAAAATACCAGTAGGTCTTTCTAAAAATATAAGTTCTTTTAAAAAACAAGGAGGAGAACTAACATTAGTCTCAGTGATCAAGTAAAAAAGAATGTTTATAGTAAAGTTGAGGAAAATGGGATTGAATTTATCCGACTGCAATTTATTGACATCTTTGGGGTATTAAAAAGCGTAAGCATTACAACTGACGATTTGGAGGAGGCTCTAAATGGCAACCTTATGTTTGATGGATCGTCAATTGATGGGTTTGCCAGAGTCAATGAGTCAGACCAATGTCTAGTACCAGACCCTACTACTTTTGAAGTAATGCCTTGGAGGCCTAGTGAGCAAGGAGTAGCTCGCATGATTTGTGACGTATATACACCAGATGGAGTTCCATTTGAAGGTTGTCCCCGAGGAAACTTAAAAAGGGTGCTGCGAGAAGCAGAAGAAATGGGATTGGAATTAAATGTGGGTCCTGAAGGAGAGTTTTTTCTATTCCACACAGATGAAAAGGATCGCCCAACTTTCGACATTCACGACCGGGCAGGTTATTTTGATTTAGCTCCCATTGATAGGGGCGAGGATGCAAGAAGAGATATTGTGCTGACTATGAAGAAAATGGGCTTTAGGATTGAAGCCTCTCACCACGAAGTAGCGCCAGGTCAACACGAAATTGACTTTAAATATGATGAAGCACTAAAAACTGCAGACAAATGGGTAACCTTTAGAGATGTAGTAAAAAATATAGCCAAAGAACATAAGCTCTATGCCACCTTTATGCCAAAACCCTTTGCAAAAGAAAATGGGTCGGCAATGCACTGTAACCAATCGTTGTTTAAAGACGGTAAAAATATATTTTTCGACCCTGATGCAGAGAATGGCTTGAGTGAAACAGCCCTATACTATATAGGTGGTTTATTGAAGCACGCTAAAGGGATGACTGCTATAGCTAACCCAGTGGTAAACAGCTATAAAAGGTTGCGACCTGGATACGAGGCTCCTGTCAATATTGCATGGTCTCAATCAAACAGGAGTACCTTGATTAGGATTCCCAATAGAAGGGGCTCTGCTACTAGAGTTGAACTGAGAAGTCCTGATCCAATAGCTAATCCGTATCTAATATTTGCTGTTATGCTAAAAGCAGGTATGGAAGGAATAAAGAATAAAATCATGCCTCCAGAATCAGTGGAAGAGGATGTCCACAATCTATCTCCTAAGCAAAGGGCTGAGTTAGATCTAGGCCACTTGCCTAGAGACTTATACGCCGCTTTAAAAGAGATGGAAGCAGACCCTCTTATCAAGGAAGCTGTTGGCGCCCACACTTTTAATAGATTTTTAGAGGGCAAGTATCAGGAATGGAATGAATATGCTGAACAGGTTCATCAATGGGAGATAAAGAACTATTTAGGAAAATATTAAGCGATTAGACCGTATAGAGTTTTTTCTATACGGTCTAATCAGTCATTAATGTTTAAATATTGCAACATTGACAGCGAAAAATATTGATAGTAGAATAAGGTAGATACATAGGTATGTTATACCAAAGCAAAGCTAAAGGAAGGGTGAACAGATTGAAAATTACTGAAGCAGCTGAAAAAAAGTTAAAAGAAGTTCTTGCTAAAGAAAACAATGAAAATCTGAAAGTTAGAGTCTTTGTAAATGGCGTTGGTTGAGGCGGTCCTAAATTAGGCCTGTCTCTGGATGAGACAGTTAATGAGAATGATACAGTGGTTGAAGAAAAAGGTATATCGCTAGTTTACGATAAATCTGTTGAAGGGTTTCTCAATAACCCTGTAATAGATTTTTCTAAAACAATGTATGGAGAAGGTTTTACAATCAAAGGATCAAATAATTCATCTTGTTGCTAATTAAAAAGCAACTACCTGTTACGGGTAGTTGCTTTTTTTATGTGTGCCCGGCACGGGCGGTAACTTGGCGGTGAAAGTCCGCTGTGGGCTTGGTAGTGGGAACCACTAGCCAATGACAAGGGTGTCC
>NZ_JBNPXS010000069.1:0-7004 GCF_050433185.1 Desulfitispora alkaliphila | reverse complement strand
TTAGGATCCATTCAACTTTGGATTATTTGAGTCCTAGAGAATATAAATTACATAACCTTAAAAAAGTTGTCTAGTTTACTGTTGACAATCCATATTATAACTGTACTCTGTTGATTATCATCATTAGTTCCAACTGATATAGAAGAAGAACTAGAGTTAAAAATCGGTTGTAACATAGCTTCTAGATTATTAACAACGCTATTAATATCCTTGCCGGTTGAAACTTGTCGTGCTGTCTCTCTAGCAGCTTGATTTATAAGGTTATTGTGAAAAGCTATACGGCTTAAATCTATAATACAAAACATTATCAAAATTAAAATAGGTAATACTAGAGCAAACTCTATCATACTTTGACCTCTTGTATCTTTAACCAATCTATTTACTTTCATTGCAGACTTCCTTTCAATCAATTAAAGTAAATTGACTTATATATAGGAAGACTAATTAAGATATTGTTAGTCTGGTTGGGACTTGAAGTTGCAACAAGTTTTCCACCTATAAAATGAATTCGATCATTTAAAGATCTAAGTATTTTACCAGATTTAAAGTCTAACGAATGAGATCTAAACAAGATATTAACTTTTCTTTTTTTGTAATATATAACTACTTCAATGGGATGCCTAGTAGTAATATCTTCTTGACTAATATTAATTAAATCTTGAATGTACCCTAATATAGTCTCATTGATTAATTTTGAAAAGACCACTTCTTTACCTATCACTTTACAGCTAACTTGTATATCATAAATACGGCTATATTCTTTGAGTAAATTTTGGATGTTATCAGACAAGTTTTTCTCAGTAGCATTTATTGGCAAAATTGAGCGGGAGTAACGACTAATACCCTTAGTGATTTCTTCTACATTAAGCTTTAGGTTTTTAAAATCACTTTCCCTCTCTTTATCATTGGTTTTTAATCCTAGATTGTCTATTTGCATATAAACTATTGATAATTGTTCAATTATATTATCCCTTATTATTTCATGGTTTTTTTCCCTTTCTACTTTTTCATATAATAAGAATTGTTTCGAATAGTTTTCTATCAGATTTTTATTTATCTTAATTTTATGGAGCAGTAGTATGATACTGACCATAAGTAAAAAACTCAAGCAGGAAATAAGATAAATCATCAGACTACACCCCCCTAAAATAGCATATTTTTTATTTGAATCAATGCTGGTCCTAATAAGACAATTAACAAGCCAGGGAAAATAAAAACTATTAATGGAAATAGAAGCTTTACAGTAGTTTTATAGGCCTCTTCCTGTGCCTGTTGTCTTCTTTTTTCTCTAATTTGCTTTCCTTGTGTTCTCAAAACATTTCCTAAGCTCACTCCTAGTTGTTCAGCATTAATAAGCATTGTTATAAATGAAGTAAATTCAGGAAGGTTAATTCTATGGGCAAGTTCTCGAAAAGCATCTTTTTTGCTTTTCCCATATTTTATTTCAGTCATAGTTTTATTGAATTCGTCAGTTAAAGGGCCTTTTTGTGTATTTATTACCTTGTGAATTGCAAGATCAAGCCCTAACCCTGCTTCAACTGCAATAGTCATGTAATCGATAAAAATTGGAATTTCTCGCCGGATTTTTTTTTGCTTTTTTGTAGCTTTATATCTAACAACAAAATAAGGAACTATAAGAGCAAATGAAACTTTTACCACATAACTTTTTAGTTTAGAAAATAGTTCCTCAGGCTTAGTACTGTGATCAGGCCTTAACTTTCCTCTTATTTGCTGCTGTAGTAGGCTATGATATATAGCTAAATATAAAAGTAAAAATACACCGCCGAAAAATAAAGTGATCCCATAGTAAGTGAACATAGTTTCGTATCACCACTCTACCTGTACAATTTTTTTAATAAAATAGAAACCTATTATCTGACTACAAAGCACTCCGAACAACAATATTTTTCCCATGGGGTTTTCCAAAAAAGGTGTAACATAATCTGGACTAATGATAAATATTAATAAAAAAAGTCCAATTGGTAGTAGGGCTAAAATGTAACCGGAAAGCCGTCCCTGGGAGGTAAGGCTTTTTACTTCTCTACTTAATCTCTCTCTATCTCTAATAGTTTCGGATACTGTATCTAACACGTGTGATAAATTGCCTCCAGATTCTTTGCTTAATAATATAGCATTTATCAATACCTCTAAGTCTTCTAGTGGACATCGTTCAATCATTTTAGCAAAGGCTTCCTCATAGCTTTTACCCATATTTACTTCATCGATTACCCGCTGAAACTCCTGGGAAACAGGAGGGGAAGAATTCTTTGCAATCATGTTAAAAGACTGCATTAATGTATATCCAGACTTAAGACTATTTGAGATAAAATTAGTTGTATCTGAAAGCTGGGCTTGTAATAATTTAAGTCTTCTTTTTATCATGGCTTTAATATATAGATTAGTTAGAATAATTAAGGTTAAAGAAATGGTAATAACTAATAAAATAGATGAAGTGATTAAAAGCACTAATATTGCCACAACTAGATTGATCATTAAGTAATACTTAACAAATGTATTAGTATCAATATTAATCGATGCCTCACTAAGCCTTTTCTCTAAGTTAGCTAATATATTTAAATTTTTAATAATAGACTTTTTTGGTACTTTTTTAATCTTTCTTTGTACGAGGCGATTACTAAGTTTGTCTTTATAGAAAGACCAGTAAATAACTTCATATAAAATTAAACTTATAGAAAGTATTATAAAAATAGAAATAAGAAAAATCATAAAAACACCCTCTACACCCTTTAGTTTTTAATACCCATAGCATCAAACTTATCAAAGATCCTAGGTCTTACTAGTGACCCCACAAAATGTCCGCTCAACTTTTTGCTCCGATATCCTGTCTGCTCGTACTTAAAAATATCTTGCAGAGCATATACATCGCCCTCTAATCCTACAACCTCTGTTATATCAGTTACCTTTCTAGTTCCATCTGCAAACCTTTGAAGGTAAATAACTAAATTAATTGCTGAAACTATTTGCTCTTTGATAGCGCGGAGAGGAAGGTCAATACCTGCGTATAATACCATAGTCTCCAGTCTGGAGAGGGCATCTCGCGGTGAGTTAGCATGAATAGTTGACAAGGAGCCACTGTGCCCAGTATTCATAGCTTGAAGCATATCCAGTGCTTCTGCCCCTCTAACCTCACCAATTATTATGCGATTAGGCCTCATTCGAAGACTATTTTTTACTAAGTCCTTAATCGTTATTTCTCCTTTTTCCTCAATATTTGAAGGTCGCGATTCCAACGAAATAACATGGGGTTGAACTAATTGAAGTTCAGCTGCATCCTCTATTGTAATAATCCTTTCATTAGAAGGAATAAACGAACTTAATACATTTAAAAGGACTGTTTTTCCACTGCCAGTCCCCCCAGCTACAAGAATGTTAACCTTGGATTCAATAGCTCTTTTTAAAAATTCTGCCATTTCTTTACTTAAAGTTTCTAAGGAGATAAGCTTTTCAATTGTTAATGGTATTTTGGCAAACTTGCGAATAGTTATTGTGGGTCCAGTTAAGGAAATAGGCGGTATAATAGCGTTTACACGAGAGCCATCGGGGAGTCTTGCATCCACCATAGGTGAACTTTCATCTATCCTCCTGCCAATAGGCGCTACTATCTTGTCAATAATTTGAATTACATGATCATCGTCTCGAAATTTCACATCTGTGAGCTCTAAAACACCATTCCTCTCTATATAAACTTGAGTTGAACCATTTACCATAATCTCTGAAACAGTATCGTCAGACATCAATTTCTTTATGGGTCCTAACCCACTGAATTCATCAATTAAAGCTTCAGCAACTATTTCTTTGTCTTTGTTGGTTATTGTTGGAAAGATCTGCTCGCTAATGCTATCCAGTAGAGCTTCAATGTAATTTTTTATTTTATGATAATCATCAAGTTGTTGAATTAATACTGTATCTATTTCATTAATAGCTTTCTTTTGCAACTGAACTAAAAGTGTATTTTCTTTGATGATATCTTTTTCATTTGAATTTTTAATCTCAGGTTTTCCGCTATGGAATTTCATTCTCTTTTACCAACCTTTCGTCTAAAGTACTCTAGAAAGTTTGATTTGGAATGTTTTCTAGCTTTGTATTCAATAAACTGTTTGCTTATATCATTGATTTGCTCTGCTATTTTTGTATTTTTATACATGGTTACTAGAGGCTCGCCACTATTAATTGACATACTCACTACTTCCGGGTTATCCGATATACAGACAATATCTTTTAAACCAAAGTATTCTGTAACATCTTTAAATTTCAAGTGCCAGCCCTCATTATATCTATTTAAAATAAGAGTAACATTTTCTTGAGGATATTTTAGTCTTTTTAATACATCAATTCCACTTTTTAAGTTTTTTATTGATGGAATTTCCATAGTTGTTACCATTAATAAGTGATTAGATTTATCAAGAGATGTCATTACTACTTCATTGAAGAGAGGTGGCAAGTCAATAACAATGTAGTCAAAAATTCGAGAAAATAATAATATAATGTCAGCTACATCTTGACCACTAATCAAATCTGCTTGCTCAGGCTTCATTGGAGCTGCTAATATTTTTATTCCGCTTCTATGGGTAAGTAAGTATTTTTCCAATTCGCTTATGTCAATGTTGTCTTTATCCTTTATCAAATTTACAATACTTTTTTTTGCAGGTATATCTAAAACTTCTGCAATATCGCCAAACTGTAAATCTAAATCCATTAGAAGTACATCTTCTCTAGTCTGTTTTTTTAAAGAAACTGCCATATTTGTGGCCAATATTGTCTTGCCTACTCCTCCCTTACTACTTAGTACAGATATAATATTTGTTTGTCTGTTGGGTATGATTAGTGGATTCTGAGTAATTTGCTTTCTTTGTTCTCTTTTAATAGCGTAAAGCGACAAGATAGCATTTTGTAACTTAGCCTTGCTAAAGGGAATTTCAAGGAAATCTCCTGCACCAGATTGCATAGAGCGTCTGAGAAGTTCATCTGATTGTACTGTTCCAATTAAAATGACACCTATATATGGAGCCACTTGAGATATTTTTAAAGTTGCGTCAAATCCATCCATTATTGGCATATTGATATCCATTAGTACAATGTCTGGTTGAAAACTAATAGTTAAGTCAACAGCATCCTTCCCGTTTTCTGCCTCACCTGTTAGCTTGAACTCTTTAGCAGAAAACAAGAGCTCTTTAATAGAATCTCTCATATACTTATTGTCGTTAACAATTAATACTCTTATTTTTTCAGGCATATCAATCACCATTCTCTCTACTCTATAATTGGACGCAAAGCTAATCTTATCTCGCCTAATTTATCCATAAGAAAAATTTTTTCCCCATTTTCTGGTGTCACCTTGAATGTTATTACTTTAGTTCCAGCTCCTCCTTGATTATATTGAGTTTCTAAAACTTCAACTTTTTCCAGAACTTTTTCTATAACTTCTCCAGAATCATCCCTAGGGGGGAGATAAGCTAATATATCCACATAATCTCCCTCTTTCACATTTTCACCCACACTACTAACAGTATCCACCTGTATTGTTAATGCTCTATACCCCTCATCTATAATGACAGAAAGACCATCACGCTCTCTCCCTTGAATTAATCTTTGTTCTAATATCTGTTCTCCTGAATAGATTGTATCTCTTGTAACTCGACCTATAAGCTGTGATCTATTGCTACTACTCCCCTGCAAAATTGCTGCTTCTGGTAACTCAACTTTGGTTAGGTGCTCTTCTGTAATAATTGACTTGGGAGGAATGTCTGTAGCTGCTATTGTAATTGTTACAGTGGGTACTGGTTCATATTTATCGTCATTATAATGAAAGTAATAAAGCAGTCCTCCTGTTATCATAAAAGCTATAGAAAATGCTAAGATTAAGGACTTTCTTTTTATGCTGTTCATTTTATCCCTCCCAGGCCCTTTAGTCAGATCCAGTTCCACTTAAAGCATTAATAATGTCTTGGAAGATGGTTTCAACATTTTCTCCTAATTGAGTAAGAATAACAATTAATGCAACTGCAACTAATGCTACGATTAAAGCATACTCTACCATGCTTTGCCCATCCTCTTTTCGTAAAACTCTATTTAAATTCTCTAGTAATGTCTTCATTTTGCAAATCCCCCTTTCTGTTATAATAATATATTAGAATTTGAGATAGTTAGTGAGCTATTGGGGAAAAATAGGCGAATGATAGAGTTAGTATGAGTTTATTGTTTAGTTTTAGAATCGAAAAACACCACAACAAAATGTGGTGTTTAGAAGTATTCTAGTCAATCAACGCTACTCATATTATTTACTTGTAAAAACCCATCATAAGTAGTAAGGGATAGATTGTTAGGATTGAACAGATATTTATTATTGTTGAAGCTAATATAAAAAGGGCTTTCTTCTGCACCTAATAAATGAACTTGAAGCACTTTGGTTACAATTTTCGAAAAATAACCTATTGTTACAGTAACATCATTTAAAAATGTATCTGTTTTAATTATTCTCCATACTTTATGTAGTACTAAATTATCTTTTACTGGGCCAAACTCCCTACTATCCCATGAGTTATTCAAGTTATCGCCCAGTAAAAATACTTTGCCATCCTCATTCCATTCTATTCTTTTACAGATTAGAGTTTCATCCTTAATAGTAGTAACAATATCTCCCTCTTTATATGACAGAGCTTTTACAGAAACAATAATATCCCCTTGTCTTAGCGTTGGTTCCAAAGAGGAGCCCATTACAATATTTATTTTAATTGGAGATATATAAATCATGAAAATCAGAATTGCCAAAGCAATAACAATACTATTCAAGTTTCTCACCATTTCACAAAAACCCCTCTGAAATTATTTTGATAAGATGGATATTATTATTCTATTGTCTTTGGCTTATTCCTGCTAATAAATCTAACTAATCGAGTAGGAGGTAGATAATTATTTTATCTACCGTCCTCTCACACCACCAAGCATACCGTTCGGTACTTGGCGGTTCATTAAGTTAATTGCAT
>NZ_JBNPXS010000068.1:0-7305 GCF_050433185.1 Desulfitispora alkaliphila | reverse complement strand
ACACCCTTGTCATTGGCTAGTGGTTCCCACTACCAAGCCCACAGCGGACTTTCACCGCCAAGTTACCGCCCGTGCCGGGCACACATAAAAAGAGCCTCTGGATAACCAGAGGCTCTTAACAGCAAGTACTATTTTACTTCTACAGAAGCACCCGCTTCTTCTAATTTAGCTTTTGCTTCATCAGCTTCTTCTTTGCTTGCCTTTTCCTTAACTGGCTTTGGCGCACCATCAACTAGTGCTTTTGCTTCTTTCAAGCCAAGACCTGTCAATTCACGCACAACTTTGATTACGTTAATCTTCTTGTCTCCAGCTCCAGTAAGAACTACATCAAACTCAGTTTGCTCTTCTGCAGCAGCGTCTCCGCCAGCTACTGGTGCAGCAGCCATAGCTACTGGCGCAGCAGCGCTAACACCGAATTCTTCCTCTAATGCTTTAACTAGCTCAGCTAGCTCCAATACTGACATTTCTTTAACAGCTTCCATAATTTCATTAACTTTTGACATTATTATATACCTCCTAAGTATACTTCAAATTATTTAATAACTAATATTAACTTGCTTCTTTCTGCTCCTTAACAGCTTGAAGAGCATAGGCCAGATTTCTAATAGGCCCTTGTAATACGTTGACAAAGCCTGAAATAGGTGCTTGCATCCCACCAACAACCTTAGCCAACAACTCTTCTCTGGATGGTAAGTCTGCTAACTCTTTTACTTGCTCGAATGTAACAGCACTACCGTCAAGAACTCCACCTTTAATTTCTAGTTCCTTGTGTGCTTTAGCAAACTCTGAAAGTATTTTAGCAGGCGCCACAGGATCTTCTGCACTAAATGCAATCGCCGTCGGTCCTTCTAGAAATTGATCTACACCTTCAACTTCAGCGTTCTTAGCCGCAATTTTTGTAAGTGTATTCTTAACTACTTTGTAATCAATGTTAGCTTCTCTCAGTTTTGCTCTTAGTTGAGTTACCTCAGCAACATTAAGTCCTCTGTAGTCTGTTATCACTACACCTTGTGAGTTCTTTAGCTTATCGGTAAGGTCAGCTACCACTTCTTGTTTAGAAACAACTTTTGCCATTCTGTTCCCACCTCCTTGTTGTTGAGATTTGAAGGCAAAACTAATAAAGACCCCTGTAGCACTACAGAGGTCTGTCTTTCACATGTTTATAGCATCACACACTATTAGTGTGCAGATACTCTTCACGAACCTCGGCAGGATATTAAGCTTGCGCACCTGCTGTCTACAGCTGTTACACTGTATTTTGTTTTTAAAAACCATAGTAATGCTATGTTGTCAAACTGATGCTATTATATCATCGTCCGACTATTTATGTCAACTACTTTTCAACGGGCTTCTGTGGATTAACTTTAACTCCAGGACCCATCGTAGAGGATAACGTGATACTCTTAATGTATTGGCCTTTAGCCGCTGCCGGCTTAGCCTTGATTAATGTTTCCATCATAACATTATAGTTGTCTTCTATCTTATCTGCATCAAAAGATACTTTTCCAATAGGCACATGGATAATACCAGCCTTTTCAACTCTATAAGCAATTTTACCAGCTTTAATTTCATTCACTGCCTTTTCTACTTCAAAAGTAACTGTTCCAGTTTTAGGGTTAGGCATTAAACCCTTTGGCCCTAACACTCTTCCCAATTTACCTACAGTTGCCATCATGTCAGGTGTAGCTACTACTACATCAAATTCAAGCCATCCGCCTTGAATTTTTTCAACTAGGTCTTCTGCACCTACGTAGTCTGCACCTGCAGCTTCGGCCTCTTTAGCCTTTTCGCCTTTTGCAAATACTAATACTGATTTAGTTTTACCAGTTCCATGCGGCAATACTACAGCGCCTCGAATTTGCTGATCTGCGTGTCTAGGATCTACCCCTAGTCTAACTGCTAAATCTACAGTCTCATCGAATTTAGTGCTGCTCATTTCTTTTACAGCTTTAATCGCTTCATCCGGCGTATAGTGTTTCTCTCTGTCAACTTGCTTCGCTGCTTCCGCAAAGCGCTTTCCTGTTTTAGCCATTTTATATTCCTCCTCTGTGGTGTTAGCGGAATACTCCTCCCACTTTTCTCGTTTGCAGCTTATTCAGCTACTTCGATGCCCATGCTTCGAGCTGTACCTTCTATCATCTTCATTGCAGCCTCAACATCATTTGCATTTAGATCTTGCATCTTAAGCTCTGCAATTTCCTTAACTTTATCTCTAGATACCTTAGCTACTTTGTTTTTGTTTGGCTCTCCAGATGCCTTATCAATACCTGCTGCTTTCTTTAGTAGAATAGCTGCCGGCGGAGTTTTTGTAATAAAAGTAAAGGATCTATCTTCAAAAACCGTAATTTCTACCGGTATAATCATACCAGCTTGATTAGCTGTTTTTTCATTGAAATCCTTAGTAAACGCCATGATATTTACACCATGTTGACCTAATGCAGGCCCTACTGGTGGCGCTGGAGTAGCTTTCCCTGCAGGGATTTGCAGTTTAATTAATCCCACTACCTTTTTTGCCATTGTTGTCCACCTCCTTAAAAAATGCTTACTCTATAGAGCTTCTATTTGTTGGAATTCAAGTTCCACCGGGGTCTCCCGACCGAACATAGAAACTAATACTTTAACCTTACCTTTTTCAGGATGTATCTCTTCAATCGTACCGATAAAGTTTTCAAAAGGTCCTGAAATTATTCTCACATTTTGCTTTAACTCAAAGTCTATTTTTGCCTTAGGGTCTTCTTCACCCATTTGAGCAAGTATTTGTCTAACCTCGTGTTCGTGAAGGGGTACAGGTTTGGTTCCGGAACCTACAAAACCAGTCACGCCCGGCGTATTTCTAACCACATACCAAGCCACGTCAGACATAATCATTTCCACCAGTACATACCCAGGAAAGACCTTTTTCTTGGCAATCTTCTTTTTGCCATCCTTCATTTCTACTTCATCTTCCATGGGAACCATTATGCGGAATATATTATCTTCCATGTTCATGGATTCCACGCGCTTTTCAAGATTTGTTTTCACTTTGTTTTCATAACCAGAGTAAGTATGAATCACATACCACTTTTTGTCCATAACCACAAGGGCCGCCACTTAAGGGCCCTCACCCCCTTCAAAGAGTATCTAGAATATCAACTGTATTAAAAAGCCCAAACCAGAATCTATTACCCAAAGTAATACGGCAATAATTACTACAGCAGTAAGTACTACTCCAGTGTATTTAATCAACTGTGTTTTATCTAGCCAATGAACTTTTTTTAGCTCTGCCCATACATTGCGCAAAAATCGCTTTGCTCTTTCCAGAGCCCCCACATCCTGCTGAGCAACTTTTTTTGCAGCCATTTCACTTCACATCCTAATAACGTAGTTTGGCAGGCCCGGAGGGACTCGAACCCCCATCACGCGGATTTGGAGTCCGCTGCTCTAGCCAATTGGAGCTACGGGCCTTTAATTGTAATAACTCTACTTAGTCTCTCTGTGCAACGTTTTAGTTTGACAGAACTTGCAGTACTTCTTTGTTTCAAGTCTATCTGGATTATTTCTTTTGTTTTTTGTGGTAGCATAATTTCTCTGCTTGCATTCAGTACAAGCTAATGTAATGCCCTCTCTCATCTAAGCACCTGCCGACCATATGTGTAAAGCTTACCGTCCTATGCCTGGCAGCAGGTTTCACCTCCCGTATACTTCTTTGACGATAGCTTGTATTCCAATTTAACACGTACTTTATATAATTTATCATATCAGTTGTATACTGTCAATATTTTTCCCAATCTACCTAGCTTCTTAAACCCCTTAGATTAAAGAAAACTTGGCTTGCGCCAAGCCTTTAGCGAAGGCGAAAGCCTTAGTTGCACTTATGCCAATGGAAAATTTGCTTTCCTATGGTGTAAATAAAAAGGCAGGATAAACCTGCCCATATATACTATTCGTTAATAGCAGTTACTACACCAGCACCTACTGTACGGCCACCCTCACGAATTGCAAATCTCAATCCTGTTTCAATTGCAATTGGTGTGATTAATTCGATGTTCATCTTAACATTGTCTCCTGGCATTACCATTTCTACTCCGTCTTCTAGTGTAACTACTCCTGTTACGTCTGTTGTTCTGAAGTAGAACTGTGGTCTATACCCGTTGAAGAATGGAGTGTGTCGTCCACCCTCTTCTTTGCTCAGAATGTATACTTCTGCGCTGAACTTAGTGTGGGGCTTGATTGATCCTGGCTTAGCTAGCACTTGACCTCTTTCGATATCTTTTCTATCTACACCTCTAAGTAAGGCTCCAATGTTGTCCCCAGCTTCTGCTTGATCTAGAAGCTTTCTAAACATCTCTACTCCTGTTACTATTGTCTTTGTAGTGTCTTTCATACCTACAATCTCAAGTTCGTCCCCTACTTTGATTACGCCTCTCTCTACTCTTCCTGTTGCCACTGTTCCACGTCCAGTAATACTGAATACGTCCTCTACTGGCATCAAGAATGGCTTGTCAGTGTCTCTTTCTGGTGTTGGTACGTAGGAATCTACTGCTGCCATCAATTCTAAAATCTTGTTAGCCCATTCTCCTTCGCCGCCTTCTTCAAGCGCTTTAAGAGCTGAACCTTTTACCACTGGAATGTCATCACCAGGGAATTCGTATTCGTTAAGTAGCTCTCTTACTTCCATCTCTACTAATTCCATTAATTCTTCATCGTCTACCATATCTTCTTTGTTTAGCCAAACAACGATGTTTGGTACACCTACCTGGCGAGCTAGTAGGATGTGCTCTCTTGTCTGAGGCATTGGGCCATCAGCAGCACTTACTACTAGGATAGCTCCGTCCATCTGAGCAGCACCTGTAATCATGTTTTTAACGTAGTCAGCGTGACCTGGACAGTCTACGTGTGCGTAGTGTCTAGTCTCTGTCTCGTACTCAACGTGTGATGTTGAAATTGTAATTCCTCTTTCTCTTTCCTCTGGAGCGTTGTCAATTTGATCATATCCTGTCGCTGTAGCTCCACCAGCCTTTGCCAATGTAGTTGTAATGGCAGCTGTCAATGTAGTCTTACCATGGTCTACGTGACCAATTGTTCCAACGTTAACGTGGGGCTTATTTCTTTCAAACTTTGCTTTAGCCATCTGTTAATCATTCCTTTCTTAAGTTCATAAATATATTAAACATGAATTTTAGACATGCTTTTTATTCTCCAAACATCGAATAATTCCTGCTTGTCCTATTCTATATTTTTTAACCTCTAATGTCAAATTTACCCTCTAGCTTTTTAAACAACATTATTTTCTCAGCTACTTTCAACAATTAAAATATGAAAAAGTCGATTCTTAAAGCCGATTTCTATCTATTTACTTCATAATTCTACACATATCATTGGTGAATTCCACTGGATCGTCAATTGGCAACCCTTCAATTAGGAGCGCTTGATTGTAGAGCAGATTTGTATACAGTTTTAGCTTTTCTTTGTCATTTTCAAAGGCTTCTTGTAGTGCTGAGAAAACTTGATGGTTCATATTAATTTCTAAAATCTTTTCAGCCTTGACACCTTGACTATTAGGCATAGATTGGAGTGTCTTCTCCATCTCTATAGTTAGTTCTCCTTCAGTGGCTAAGCACACCGGATGGGTTTTTAGCCTCTTTGAAGCTCGCACCTCTTTCACTTTATCGGAAAGAAGATCCTTCATAAATTCAAATACCTCTTTTTTACCATCTTCCTCACTGACATCCTTCTGATCTTCTTCCAGTTCAATACCCAGATCCCCATCAGACACGGACTTGAATTCCTTTTCCTTATATGCTGCCAACATCTTAATAGCAAATTCATCTACTTCATCAGTAAAGTAAAAGATCTCATAGCCCTTTTCAGCCACTAGCTCTGTTTGAGGAAGCTTCTCGATTTTCTCCACAGTATCCCCAGATGCGTAATATATATATTTTTGATCTTCAGGCATTCTGGACACATACTCTTCTAAGGTTACTAGCTTCTTTTCCGTAGAAGAGTAGAACAGGAGCAGATCCTGTAGCACTTCTTTGTTAGCACCAAAATCACTATAGACACCATATTTTAGCTGTCGACCAAAGGATTCATAAAAGTTCTCATACTTATCTCTTTCATCCTTTAACAAGCTTTGTAGCTGTTTTTTGATTTTGCTATTAATGTTTTTAGCTATCAGCTTTAACTGTCTATCGTGCTGCAACATTTCTCTAGATATGTTAAGAGATAAATCCTCTGAATCTACCATCCCTTTCACAAAACTAAAGTAGTCTGGCAGTAAGTCTGAGCACTTATTCATAATTAAAACACCATTGGAATAGAGTTCAAGCCCCTTCTCATATTCTTTCGAATAATAGTCAAAGGGAATATTCTCCGGAATGAAGAGTATTGCATCATATCGCACTGCCCCATCCACACTTATGTGAATATGCTTTATCGGCTTATCAAAGCCGTAATGCTTCTCAGCATAAAATTTCTCATAATCCTCATCGGTTAGTTCACTCTTGTTCTTTCGCCAAATGGGGACCATACTATTAACAACTTCTTCACCCATTTTAATTGGGTATCTAATGAAGTCTGAGTATTTTTTTATAATTTGCTTCAATCGGTACTCCTCTAAAAACTGATCATAATCATCTTCATCTGTACTCTCGTTTAACTTTAGGATGACATCAGTACCATATTCCTCTTTTTCATGTGGCTCAATGGTATATCCCTCTACGCCTTGAGATTCCCATTTGAATGCTTCCCCACCGTCTACAGATTTACTAACAACAGTAACAGCATCGGCCACCATAAACGCCGAATAAAATCCTACTCCAAATTGACCAATAATGTCGTGACCATCTTTAATCTCATTTGTTTCTTTAAAGGCTAAAGATCCGCTCTTGGCTATGGTACCAAGATTTTCTTCTAGTTCATCCTTTGTCATACCAATGCCTGTATCAGAAATTTTTAAGGTTCTACTATCTTTATCCACCTCTACCTTTATGTAGTACTTGTCTTTATCAAAAACCAACTTATCATCTGTTAAAGCCCTGTAATACATTTTGTCTATAGCATCACTGGCATTAGATATTAACTCTCTTAAGAATATCTCTCGGTTAGTATAGATTGAGTTAATCATCATTTCTAATAATCTTTTGGATTCTGCTTTAAATTGCTTATCCACCATTTTATTCGCTCCTTTCAACGTCTTCATTATTAATTTTTACTAATTTTTATATACCATAACACTAGTGTTGCATAAAAACTTATCACCATAGTACAACCAGAATTAAGAAGAAATATTCTTGCATTTATTTTTATTTATTCAATAATTTTACA
>NZ_JBNPXS010000067.1:0-7635 GCF_050433185.1 Desulfitispora alkaliphila | reverse complement strand
AATGCAATTAACTTAATGAACCGCCAAGTACCGAACGGTATGCTTGGTGGTGTGAGAGGACGGTAGATAAAATAATTATCTACCTCCTACTCGATTTTCAGAATCCATTGTTTAGGCATTTTTGGTCTAATCTGCATTGAGTCTGATACCACGGTTGGATATATTTATGCAGCCACAGCCAAAAATATATATAGCTGTTGCCATTCTTAAAGTGTATTATTTATATTTAGCCAATATGGCAAGATGCTCTGGGGATACTACGGGACAGACGTTTAAAATACTATCAATAACATAATCGATATTTTTGGCATCTATTTTTTTGACTTTAATATCTTCGTCAAATATAACTACTTCACCATCCATAGACTCAAAAATTTGGCTAACAATAGGTGCTTCCATAACACCAGACTCTGCACAACACTTGTTTGAAAAAAACAACTCTCCTTCTTCAACTACGAATTGTCCGTAAGCATATTCCTTCTCACTGTCAAACTTGGTATGTTCTATGTGCTTCAAATCAAGTACATTCTTTTTATCTGATCTTGTTAAAACACACCTGGCGCCAACTTCTAATAATCTCTCTTGTGTATGCTTAGAAAAGTTACTACCTAATTCTGAAATAAATTGCTTCATAGATATTGTTTTTTTCATTTTTATTCTAAAATTATTTTTCATAAATACTCCTTCGCTTTGCACTATTTTATAAATCTTCTTTAATTATTAGTATACCATAATAACCAATTATTTATAATCAACGTTTCTCTGTCAATATACGATAAGGTGAAATAGAAGGGGAGAGCGTTATTTAAAGTTAGGGCAAGAATTCTCGTGACTTTAGTCATGAGATGAATTCCCCCATCGTTTTATCTTTTGTGCTTCTCTAGCAAGTCGATTATAGCTTCATCTAATAGCTTTGATATAGGTATTCTAGTTTCCTCTGACAGTTTCTTAAGACACAAAAGTAAGTCTTTATCAACAGTAGAGCTAAACCTGTTTCTATTCTTTAGCGCCATAGTGCAACCTCCTTTTGGTAGAAGAGTATCATAGAAACAAAGTTATTGCAAGTTAATTAACTTAACGATATAATTAAAATAGGGAGGTGAAGCAAATGCTAAGAGCCTATAAGTATAGAATTTATCCAAACAGAGAACAGAGAGAGTATTTCTCAAAGTGCTTCGGATGTGAAAGGCACAATATCTATAGAGAATGGCTATTTGAAACTGCCTAAACTGAAATCTGAGGTAAAAATACTTCAACATAGAGAGTTTGAGGGCGTAATCAAATCCTGTACTGTATCACAGACTCCAAGTGGTAAGTATTTCGTAAGCGTCTTGGTTGAAACTGAGATAAAAAAGCTGCCGAAAGCAGAAAAGAAAGTAGGAATAGACTTAGGTCTCAAGGAATTTGCTATCTGTAGTAATGGCGATAGGTACGCCAACCCTAAGCATTTGAGAAAATCTGAAAAGAGATTGAAAAAGTTACAGAAAGACCTATCAAGAAAACTAAAAGATAGCAAGAATAGGACTAAAGCGAGACTTAAAGTAGCAAAGTTACATGAGCGTATAGAGAGACAAAGGAAAGATTACCTCCATAAGATAAGCACTCAACTCATAAGCGAAAACCAAGCTATTGTTATTGAGGACTTACGAGTATCGAATATGCTGAAAAACCACAGGCTTGCAAAAGCTATCTCAGAAGTATCTTGGGCAGAATTCAGGACAATGCTTGAATATAAGGCTAACTGGCATGGGAGAGAGATAATAGTCGCACCATCTAACTATGCAAGTAGTCAACTATGTTCAGGATGTGGGAGTAAGTCGAATCAGACTAAAGACTTGTCAATCAAAGCATATGTATGCCCCGAATGTGGCTTAGAGATAGACAGGGACTACAATGCAAGTCTCAATTTGCTAAAGTTGGCTATGTAAATACAAGATATGTAGTCAATCGGGGTAGGGACTACCCTCAGAGCCTAGGTAACCTTGGAGCATTAGCTCTATTGACTAGGAAGCCCGTGAATTTATTCGTGGGTAGTTCACAGGACAGGGTTTAAAAAATATTAAGATAAAGGTGTATCAATACCTTGAATAATTGGGTGTTGGTACACCTTTTTATTATATAGCCAAGAAACAGCATATTTTTAGATGACAAATAATATTAATTACTCAACTTTCGCAGCAAGATAAAGCGAATTGCTTTTACTCTTGATTAGTGTTGGTTCATTTTATAAATAGTACTTGACTGAAAAATAGATAATGAAAAACACCTCAACTTTTGGTATAGTTGATTTGCCTAGAACCAAAATACCATACAGAAGAGGTGTCCCCTATATGATAACTGATAATAGCCAAAATAAGCAACTACCAAATGAACTAACTACAGTATTTAAAGAGCTGAAAGTATTAAAACACCTAAGAAAAGCTGGCATTACTAAGTCTTTCGGTTTTTCTTGTGGTTATCTTTTTCAGCTGATATTCTGTTTAATCTTTGAAAACAAAAACTGGTTTAGAGTGCTTGAAAGTAATAAGCATAGTGACTATCCAGCTAAAGATGCTGTTTATCGTTTTTTAAATCAGTCTACCTTTGCCTGGAGAAGATTTTTACTATATCTAAGTGCTCATACAGCTGGAAAAGTTGCTAAGCTGACTAGTCATGATCGCCCCAAAGTATTGATTTTAGATGATTCTTCTTACGAGAGAAATCGCAGTAAACAAGTAGAATTGCTAGCCCGATGTTTTGACCATGCTTCTCAAAAGATGCGTTTTTATAAGGGATTTCGCATGCTTGCCCTTGGCTGGTCAGATGGCGCTACCTTTTTACCCATAGATTTTTCTTTACTGAGCTCAAAGAAAAGTCAAGTTAACGGAATATCCTCCAAAATTGACAAGCGCAGCTCAGGCTATAAGCGTCGCTTAGAAGCACTGCAAACAGCTCCAGAACAAATACCTGAGATGATTAAACGAGCCATGGATGCTGGGATTGATGCCTCTTATGTTTTAATGGATACCTGGTTCACACATCAGCCTCTCATTAAAAAAATTAAAGAACAGGGACTTGATGTTATAGGTATGGTTAAAAACTTGAACCAGCGCTATCTTATCAATGGCGAAAAGGTAAGCTTAAAGCAACTTTACCGTTTAGCAAAGCCAGTAACAGGAAAGAAAGATATCCTTCGCTCCATTTATACAACACAAGCCAATGGTGTTAAGGTTAAAGTTATATTTGTCCGAAATCGCAATAAAAAGGGTGAATGGCTAGCAATTTTAAGTACAGATTTAACATTAAGCGATCAAGAGATTATTCGTATCTACGGTATGCGGTGGGATATCGAAGTCTTTTTCAAAACTACTAAATCCCTATTGAAGCTTCAAAAGGAATTTCAAAGTCGCTCATATGATGCTTTAATCAGCCTTGTGCTCTCATGGCAAAACAGATGTAGCACAGACCAGCGGACATTAGGCGGCATATTTTATGAGCTTTGTGATGAAATAAGTGATCTCGATTGGTCTGTAGCTTTACAGCAACTACTCGAGCTTATTGAAGATGTCTTACAAAAAACCAATAAAAATTTACATAAAGCAATCAAGCGTCAACTACAACAATGGATTGCAGGTTTGCCGAGTTATATCAAGGCATATTTGCCTGTTTCAGTCTGAGAAAGTTGAGTTAATTAGTTATGTAATAATCAAATGGGTTGTTCTTAATACAATAGAGGTGAAAAAATGAATATAAGAAGTTTATTAACAACCAGAATAATAGTATGGTTTCTTTTTTTTCTGCTATTTGTTAGTGCAATAGCTATTTCGGTTTTCTATTTTTACCAGGATTCAGTAGAAAAAAAGAAATTATCACAGATTACTGTTGGCTACCCTTTCCTTGAAAACGTTGCGGTAGCTACTGTAACAGATGCCGATTGGTTAGACAAGTTTCAACATGAGTTAAACAAAGCCCGGTTATCTACCACCACATCAGTTCCACCCATATCATACCGAGAAAAGAGTTATTGGTTAAGAATTAAATATAAGAGTGGAGAAGAAAAAGAATTGTTTGCCAATAGGGACTCAGTTATATACGATCCAGAGAGAGGTTGGCTAAGCAATAGAAAACTAACAGAATACATGAAAATTTTGACTAGTAGGCTTGACCAAGAGCATTATGGCAAACCTATGAGTTGGCAACAGGTTGATCAATTGTGGCCCCGCAAAACTACGGCTACAGCTATAGATCTAGAGACTGGGCACACATTTGATATTCTGCGCTTTGGGGGCTATTACCATGCTGATGTAGAGCCATTGACTGCTAATGATACAGAAATGATACAACACATTTATGAAGACTGGAGTTGGAAACGGAGGGCGGTAGTCGTTACAGTGGGAGATGTGCAGTTGGCAGGGTCAATGAACGCCATGCCCCACGGTCAAGGTCAGATTACCGACAATCAGTTTGAAGGACATTTCTGTATTCACTTTGCCCAAAGCAAGGTGCACAAAAGCACACGGGTTGACCCGGGTCACCAATTAATGATTTATAAAGCGAGTAATAAATTGCATGAAAAGGTTATAGAAGCTAATCCAGTGGATTTTGTTAATTTTTTTATTACTGCGGTAGCTAATGGAGACCTTCTCAGCACGCAGTTAATGACACAAGGTAAAGTGGATCAACACCAGCAACTCTGGGATAGGTTAAAGGAGGAACTTAGATTTGTGGCAATTGAAAGTATTGAGGAAGTGCCCGGATCTAAAAAGGATGAGACTCAAGTGCAGGTGAATCTAACAGTAACTTACAATCATCCAATAAATGAAACACATCATTACAGCCTACTCTTGAATCTTATAAAGCTTGACCCAAAACTAGGCTGGGTAGGCAGTTTAAATGATTTAGCCCAACTAGCTCTTACCCAAAATTAGTAGAACTACAGCCACTGCTAACATTTTATGTTGGTAAGTGGCTTTTTCTATTTTTCAACCGTCTTCTCTGACAACCGAAGTAATAAATTAGAGGAACGTGAGATTATAATAAAGTATTTTAGAGGGATTTGCGGTACAAGCAGAATATGTTTAGTTGACGAATCTATATTGTGCTATGTGATAACACACAGAAATACATAGTTTTTGCCAAAAGTGGATGCTATATGATAACATTTCCAGTAACAAAAAAATAAAAGACTAAGTGATAATTAAGGAGGAATGCTTAAAATTATCTAATAAAGGGGGATTTGAGTATGTTAGGTTATTTAGAAAAGATGAAGAAAGAACAAGAAATGGAAAAGCGAAAGGATACCACCAAGAAGGTTGCTGTGGGATTAGGTGTTGGTACTGCTCTTGGTGCAGTAGCTGGAGTTTTGTTAGCACCAAAAAGCGGAAAAGAGACACGTGAGGATATCGCGAACAAGACAAAAAGCGCAGTTGAAGACGGAAAAAAGCTAGTATCAGAAGCTAAAGATGAATTAGAAAATAAGGTTAAAAGTACTGAGCAGAATGTACAAGAAAAAGTTGAAGAAGTCAAAGAAGAGGCTGAAGAACTTATAGAGGATACAAAAAAAGCTCTTGATGAAAAGTCAAAAAACGTGTAGGTGAGTTATGTATATCTCATTACAGGATATAGGAATATTTCTAGGACTAAGCATTTTTGTTATAACATGTGTCTTCTTAATTTTAGTACTTTACAACTTAAATAAGCTGATTTCTGGTATTAGAGAAAAGCTGTATCAAAATGATGAAAATATCCAAGTAGCATTAGATAATCTAACTAAAACATCTGAGAACTTAAGTGAAATAACAACTAGTTTACATAAAAACAAGGATATTTTTGATGAAAAAATCCCCAATTCTATTGAAAATATCAGTTCTATAACATCAATCTTAAAAAATACCAGTGAAAAGGTAGACCAATCGTTAGACGTAGTAAATTTGAGCTTAGTTGAAACTGCCAGTTCAGTAAGGGAAAATACTCAAGATATTATTAACTATGTGAAAGTCATTAGCGATGCAGTCAAAGTTTTATTGCAAATAATTTCAAATCGAAAATAGGTTGGACGTAAAAATAAAACTAGATAGAAGTTCTTGGAACTTCTGTCTAGTTTTTTTATAAGGGTGGGTGCCATGAATCTACCGAAGTCAAAGTATTTCAAAATAGCAATCTGGATTTTAGTTATTTTTACTATCATTTTAGTCGGAAGCCATATTTCATTTATTTTTGACCCTATAGTTTTTCTAGGGAAAATGTTTTTTTTACCAATAATTCTTTCGATAATTTTTTATTACTTATTCTCCCCTCTGGTGACTCTTCTTGAAAAGTACAAGCTCAATCGCACTTTGGCAGTAATATTGATTTATCTTTGTATCATAACACTGTTTATTTTGTTAGTTGTTGTTATGGGGCCTTCACTTGTGAAACAGGTTAGTGATTTTATTGATTATTTCCCGAAGTTAATTGAAGATTTAATGGGAGTATTTCATTCCATAAGTAAAAGCAACTTATTTCAGCGCTTTAATATAGAAGAGTTTATTTCTGATAACTCAGTATCGGAGTGGTCTTCAGATTTTGCTACCGAAATTTTACCTCAAATTGGGATGGGCTTTTCATCAGCGGTAACATTTTTAGTAAATACCACTTTAGGGTTTGTTTTAATGCCCATTATGTTATTTTATATGTTAAAAGATGGGAAGAAATTTTCGAAACTCTTGATTAAGCGTTTTCCTGATAGTCTTAAAGAAGATGCTATTTTAATTATGAAAGATATGGATGAGGGTCTATCATCCTTTATTCAAGGGCAAGTGATTGTCAGTATGTCAGTAGGTACTTTGCTATATATAGGTTTTTTAATTATAGGTGTTGACTATCCGTTAATACTTGCGTTAATAGCCATGCTTACTAACTTTATTCCTAGTATTGGACCTGTTTTAGGCACAATTCCAGCTATTATTGTAGCAATATCTATTTCACCCTTTATGGTTCTAAAAGTAATAGCTTTGGTTGTAGTAGTACAACAACTAGAAAGCTTATTCATATCTCCACAAGTAATCGGGAGGAAGTTATCTATTCACCCCTTGTTAATAATTTTTATTTTGATAATTGCTGGATATTTAGCCGGTTTTTTGGGTCTATTATTTGCAGTTCCAACTTACGTAATTCTAAAGGTGATAATTGAGCATATCATTAGATTATATAAATTAAAAAAAGCGAGTCAATAAAGGGATTATTATAGGTATTTTACAAATAGGGAGGAGTAAATAGAAGTTATTAAAGGAGTAGATATTTATGAATACTAGTACAAAGCAGACAAACTTAGAGAGGGCGCCATCTTTTTTGGCATCACTAATACCTATTCTAATAACTGGAATTGTTTTGACTTTATCTGTTTTTGTATACGAAGCAGAGCCACATGTATCAATTTTGTTAGGTGGATTTGTTGCAGGTTTAGTAGCATATGCATATGGGTTTTCAGTAAATGAAATACAACAAGGGCTCAAGGACAGTATTGCAAGGGCCTTGCCTTCTCTAATAATCCTTTTAATTATCGGCATGATTATAAGTGTTTGGATAACGATAGGTAAGGCTTTGATATAATCTCCACCTTTTCCCCCGTTCCACACCGTACGTGAGAGTTTCCCCTCATACGGCGTTCCATCAATA
>NZ_JBNPXS010000066.1:0-8488 GCF_050433185.1 Desulfitispora alkaliphila | reverse complement strand
TTAGCTCTTTCAATGTCTATTATAGGTCTTTCGTTTTTGAAGGTATTTAGTATTTTATAAGCCCTTTCTCTTCCATAAAACGTTTCCTTTCCTTGCAACTCTTCTTGAATTCGTTGTTCTTGAGGTGTTAATACTTCACAACAATTCATGACTATTCCTCCTTTTTATATTATATTTTTGTATTCACTATTTTATATATGCAAAAACCTTGCCAACTTTTTAAAGGCTTAAAGCTAGAAGTAGTAGGGTAGGGAGAAAGGGGGTATGTGAAAAATGTCGCAATCCTGCAACTATCACTTTTCACGTTCGTGCTACACTTGGGTGAAAGCTATGCTAGCTGTGCAGTCTAGAGTATAAAAAAATGTTGCAGATTAGCAACAAAGATTGCTAGACTACAACATTTTGCGAAAAAAAGCTCATTCTCTAGTATATTTTTTCTCTAATATTTATTCAATTAAGCCATACTTTTTTAATTTGCGAAATATGGTGGAGCGATCTACTTTGAAAAAATTTGCGATATTTGCAACGCTGTTGTGAGTAGCCAAAGATTTTTTTAATAAATCTTTTTCAATTTCACTCATGATTTGATTGAGGGATTTATTTTCAATTTGGTGTAATGATGGGGTTAGGAAGCTACTGCAGTTACTGTCGTCGTTTAGCATATTATTAGGTAGATCATCTACTTCTATTATCTCTTTGTTTCTAGTAACCACTAAGCTTTGAATTAAATTTTCCATTTCTCTTACATTGCCCGGCCAATTATAGTTTAAAAAGATTTTCTCTAAATCTTTAGTAAAAGAAATATCTTTTTTATATTTAACATTAAACTTTTCTAGGAAAAAGTCAGCTAAAGGCATAATATCCCCTTTGCGCTCTCTTAAAGAAGGTAGGTTGAGTACAGCTACTCGTAATCGGTAATATAAATCGCTTCTGAATGAACCGTCTTTTGATGCGGTTTCAAGATCTCTGTTAGTAGCAGCAATTATTCGAACATCTATTTTTTTTACTTTTGTAGAACCTATTCTTACAATCTCTTGATCTTGTAAAACCCTGAGGAGTTTTGCTTGCATTGAAAGGGGAAGTTCGCCAACTTCATCTAAAAAAAGAGTTCCTTGATCTGCCATTTCAAAAAAACCAGGTTTCCCTTTAGCCTTTGCCCCAGAAAAAGCACCGGCATCGTACCCAAATAGCTCAGATTCAATTAAGTTTTCGGGAATGGTTGTGCAGTCTACTTTAAAGAAAGGCTTTTTACAGCGTTCGCTTCGCTCATGTATTTTTTTTGCAAACATGTCCTTCCCCACACCAGTTTCCCCGAGGAGTAAAACCGTAGCATCAGTCTGAGCGATGTTATTAATTAATTCCATTATATCTTTCATTTCTTTGCTTTCTATGATCATTGATGATGTGGGCAAGCTTTTTTTACAACTAGATTGCAGTGTGTTTATAAGCTCTTGCTGGCTAAGTATTTCGTCTTTAAGTTGAGATAAAAGAGTAATATCTCTGACAAAAGTAACTACTAAAGCTACATTTCCTTTGCTATCAAATACAGGGTAACCGTTTAATACAACTTTTCTGTTTAGCTTGGTGATTTGAACGCAGGACTTAGGTTCTCCGGTCTTTACAATATCTGGATTTAATATAGCATCAAATTGTCCTTCTGCCTTTAAGTCTGTAACTAATCTGCCAGTCATATCTTCTGGCCTAAACCCAGTAAGTTTTTCGTACATGGCGTTGACTTTGAGAGTTTTCCCTTTGTTATCTGATATATATATACCATCGCTTAAAATATCTAAAATATCATTTATATAAGGGCCTAAACTTTTTTTAAGATCAACTGACATTGTTATAAAACCTCCTTTTTCATACTGCACCTAACCAAAGGATAGTTTATTGATACGAAAAAGTCAATAGAGCTGTGCACATATGCACTATCTGTGCATATGTGCACAATGTACAAACCTCAATAATGCAGGGCTTGTTATAGTTTTCAAAAACCGATGTATGCCGAGTTGCAACAAAGACTATTGTGAGCAGTCGATAAGGTAATTAAGACAAGCTGTGGAAATTTGGCATAGAAATTGCTACATAATAATGGTGGATACAAAAAATGTTAAGGAGGAAAATAATGAAAATAATTGACTTTAGATTTAGGCCACATACACCTGAAATAATAGCTGGACTCAAAAGTAGTCAAATGTTTAAGGGAATGTTGGAGTATATTAACTTTTCTATGGAAGGACAGCCGCTAGATGAGATTGTAACAGACTTAAAAAAACATAATGTTGAGACGGCTGTAATAACAGGAAGAGATTGCGAGACTACCTATCAGGCAAAGTCAAATAACAAAGGAGTAATTGCTTTAAAAAATAAATATCCTGATTTATTTTTAGGGTTTATTGGGCTAGATCCTCATAAAGGGATGGATGCTGTGGCTGAGTTAAAGGATGCAGTAAATAATGAAGGAATAAGAGGAGCTGCTATTGACCCTTACCTGGCTCAGATATATGCAAATGATGCTAGATATTATCCAATATACTCCAAGTGTTGTGAATTAGATGTACCAGTTATTATTGCTACTGGACCTGCAACACTAGTGCCAAATGCGGTAATAGATCATGTAGCACCTAGATATATTGACTTTGTAGCTAGAGATTTTCCGGATCTAAAAATTATAATAAGTCATGGAGCATGGCCTTGGGTTAATGAGATGATTACAGTTGCCCAACGAAATAAAAATGTATATGTAGAACTGTCAGAGTACGAGTTCTACCCTCAATCAGAAGCATATGTGCAAGCGGCAAATACAATTATAAGTGATAAGATATTGTTTGCCAGTGCACACCCATTTGTAGATTTTAGAGATGCTATTAAAAGCTATATGGAATTAGATTTTACAGAGGAAGTAAGAGAAAAGATAATGTATAAAAATGCAGCAAAGATACTAAAAGGTGATAGCTACGTGGAAGAAATAGAAGAAACCAGTGCAAAAGCTGCTGTGGCGAGCAGTGGGGCAGAGCAATTGATAATTGAAAATGTTATGAAGGAGCTAGCAAAAAGAGGTTTTCTAAATAATGGCTAGCTTGAGTAAAGCCAATGAATTAATAAGGGTATTTGAAGAAAAGCTGTCCATGCCAGCGCCAGTTAAAGCCAATCAAAAGCTTTATACGGGAATTGACCTAGGTACTGCATATATAGTGATGACAGTAATAAATCAGCTGGGGGAACCTGTGGCTGGAGCCATGCGATTTGCCCAAGTGGTGAAAGATGGCTTAGTAGTAGATTACATTGGAGCACTTGACATTGTAAGAGAACTGAAAGCAGAATTGGAAGAAGAGCTGCAATGTGAATTAGAAATAGCAGGGTCTGCGTATCCACCGGGAACTAGTGATGCTGTTATAAAAACCATAGGATACATTTCTGAGGGGGCAGGGTTTAGAATTACAACGATGATTGATGAACCCACTGCTGCAAACAAGGTATTAGGGGTGTGGGATGGCGCTATTGTAGATATTGGGGGTGGGACAACTGGGACCTGTATTGTAAAGGGTGGTCAGGTTGTTCACATAGTTGACGATCCCACGGGGGGAACTCACTTAAGCTTAGTTATTGCAGGTCAGTACAAGGTAAAGTTTGAAGAAGCAGAAGAACTAAAAAAGGATCCGGAAAAATTTAATGAACTAATGCCCTCGGTTAAACCAGTAATGCAAAAAATGGGGATGATTGTAAAAGAACATATCCGCGGTTTTGATGTAGATGAAATTTTTTTAGCAGGGGGAACCAGTTGCTTTAAAGGTATTGATAAAGTAATAGAAGGCGAAATAGGTATACCAGTAAATGTGCCATCAAATCCGTTTCTGGTGACGCCATTAGGTATCGCCTTAAGTATTCCCAGAGACTAAGATCAGTATTTTATGGTGAATGGGGTGATTAATTGAAAATAGGCGTAGTTATTGGCAATGTGTGGTCAACAAGAAAAGATGAAGGTCTTGTGGGTATGAAGCTACTTATCATTAGCTTGCAGGATAGAGGGGAAAGTAGTGAATGCAACCGAATAGTAGCTGTTGATTTAATCGGTGCAGGCATAGGAGAGAAAGTGTTAATAACAGAAGGAAGCTCCGCTAGGAATATGAGCGGACTGGAAAATTCCCCAATAGATGCAATAGTAGTGGGGATTATAGATGAGGAAGAAAAAGATGTCTGATGGGGTGTTAAAAATGAACCATATTATAGACAAAATCAAAGAGTGTGGCGTAGTAGGCGCTGGAGGTGCTGGGTTTCCAACTCATGTAAAAATTTCTGGGAAGGCAAAGACCATAGTTGTTAACGGTGCTGAATGTGAACCATTACTTAGAGTTGACCAACAGCTGATGGCTTTAAAGGCAAATGAGGTTGTCAAAGGGCTAGAAGTTGTCATGGAAGTAGCAGGTGCTAAGGAAGCAGTGATCGCACTGAAGGGAAAATACACCAATGCCATAGTTGCCTTGGAAAAAGAGATACAGGGGAAGTCAATTAAAGTACATCAGTTGGGAGATTTCTATCCTGCGGGGGATGAGCATGTTACAGTATATGAGTCTACTGGAGAACTTGTGCCCCAGGGGGATATTCCGTTAAAAGTGGATTGCATAGTGATTAATGTTGAAACCTTGATAAATGTGGCAAAGGCTGTAAAGGGTGAACCAGTGATTAACACTTACCTTACAGTAACAGGTGAGGGAGGAGAACCAGTTACTTACAGAATGCCAATAGGGACAGCCATTAAAGAAGTTTTGCAAGTAGCTGGGTATCAATTAGATGATGGTATGAAGGTAATTGAAGGTGGCCCTATGATGGGGAGAGTTGTGGGGGATTTGACAGATCCTATTACAAAGGCTACAAAAGGGTTAATTGTTTTACCTGCAGAGCACCCTCTGATAGCCAGAAAAACACTATCTATTGAAAAAATTGTGAGACAGTCCATGTCAGCCTGTATTCAATGTAGGTACTGTACTGACTTATGTCCCAGATATTTATTAGGACATAAGCTAGAACCCCATAAGATAATGAGATCATTAAAGCATTTTCAGGGACAAGAAGAGATTGTGAAGATGGCAATGAGTTGTTCTGAGTGTGGAGCGTGTGAGCAATATGCTTGTGTGATGGGTCTTTCTCCTCGAGTGGTAAACGCAACGCTAAAAATGGAACTGGGCAGTAAAGGAATTAAGCCAAATAAAGCCAGTGATGATCAAGCGGCTAACAGATTACATGAGCACAGAAAAATTCCAATAAACCGTCTGATATCAAGAATAGGACTGACTGACTACGATTTAGCTGCTCCCTTAGATGAAAAAGAACATACAGTTGAGCAGGTCCATATTATGCTTCGTCAGCATGTAGGAGCTCCCAGTGAACCTGTGGTGGGAATTGGTCAAAAAGTAGAAAGAGGCCAGCTAATAGCAAAGGTACCAGAGGGAGCGCTGGGAGCAAATATTCATGCTAGTATTAGTGGAGTGATAAAAGACGTATCAGATAGAATTGTCATCTCCTCAGTGGAAGGAAGTGGTGAAAAATGATACAGGCCATAGGTTTAGTAGAGTTCACAAGTATTGCTAAAGGGATTGAAGCGGCTGATGCTATTTTAAAGGCTGCTAATGTGGAAGCACTAGCAGCAAAACCGATTTGTCCAGGAAAGTATATTGTGTTAATTAGCGGAGACGTTTCTGCAGTAGAAAATGCTATTGAGGCTGGGAAGAAAATTGGCTCTGAAGCTGTAGTAGATGATTTCATCCTACCTAGTGTTCATCAGGATGTGATTAATGCTATAACTGCTACAACTGAAGTGCCAGACATTAAGGCCTTGGGAATTATTGAGACATTCTCGGTAGCATCATTAATTGTCGCTGCGGATACTGCAGCAAAAGCGGGAAATGTACAATTAATAGAAATAAGAATTGGTATGGGGATTGGCGGCAAGTCCTTTGTTACATTGACTGGAGACGTGTCTTCTGTAAAAGCTTCTGTAGATGCGGGAGCGTCTACATCCACAAATAAAGGTATGCTCATAGAAAAGACGGTAATAGCATCACCTCATAAAGATTTAAAGAGATGCCTCTTATAACAAATACCTATTATGGATAAGGAGGTGAACAATTACTTGAAAGCACTAATTACTGTTGCTGATGTTAAGGCCTGTGCGGAAAAAAATGAAAAGAGAATTTATACAGAAGAAAAAAGCATTATTACACCAGCAGCAAGGGATATTGCTTCAGACTTAAATATTGAAATTATAGTTGGAGATAAACCTAAGACTAAGCCAGAGAAATTAGAATTGAATGGAGATTTAGTGGCTAGTATTGTGGAAGAAGTAATAAAGCGATTGGGTAAATGTGAGAAAAATAGTTTCACAAAAGAGGTAGATGCTTCAGGTCTCAGGTTAGTTAAAGGGGATACAGTAGTTGCAGAAGAAGGGGAAACGGAAGTAATAAATAGTCAAGAAAGTGCCGAGATGACTTCTGGATTAATAAAAATGACACCGGGATTTGCCAAAAAGAAACTTGAATTTAATGAAGTCAACTATGTAATCAAAGGAAAAGTATCTATAACAATCGACGGAAACACCTATTTTGGCAAGGCTGGAGATGTAATATATCTACCAAAAAATGTGGAAATATCCATATCATCACAAGGGGATGCTGAAATTTTCTATGTCAGACATCCTAGATAAATACAATTAAAGGGAGGAAAAAACTATTATGAATAATGCATTGGGAATGGTGGAAACAAAGGGATTAATTGGTTCAGTTGAAGCGGCGGATGCCATGGTAAAGGCTGCTAATGTGCAACTTATTGGCAAGGTGATTGTAGGTGGAGGACTTGTAACTGTAATGGTTCGAGGAGATGTGGGAGCAGTTAAAGCAGCAACAGATGCAGGTGCAGCAGCTGCTCAAAGAGTAGGAGAGCTAATATCAGTCCATGTAATTCCAAGACCCCACAGTGAGGTAGAAGTAATTCTTCCTAAAGAAGAAAGCAAGTAACAATATAAAAGCTAAAATAACTAAAAATAAGGGGGAAAAAAAATGCAACAAGAAGCATTGGGTATGGTAGAGACAAAGGGTTTGATTGGTGCAATTGAAGCAGCAGACGCTATGGTAAAGGCGGCTAATGTTCAGCTAGTAAGTAAAGAACTAGTAGGCGGGGGATTAGTGACAGTAATGGTTCGAGGAGATGTGGGAGCAGTCAAAGCAGCAACAGATGCAGGTGCAGCAGCAGCTCAAAGAGTAGGAGAGCTGATTTCCGTGCATGTAATACCTAGACCCCATACAGAAGTAGAAACTATTATGTCAAAAAAGTAGAGGTTGATAAAAATGGGGCTAAAAGCGTTGGGTATGGTAGAGACAAAGGGTTTGATTGGTGCAATTGAAGCAGCAGATGTAATGGTTAAAACGGCCGATGTGCAACTAATAGAAAAGGTTCATATTGGAGGAGGTCTTGTAACTGTCATGGCTGAGGGAGATGTGGGGGCGGTCAAGGCAGCCACAGATGCGGGTGCTACTGCAGCTATGAGAGTAGGCAAGTTGATTTCAGCTCATGTAATACCTAGGCCTCATGATGATATTAAGCTATTTTATCCAAAGTCAACAATAATACAAGAAGCTGAAACTGAGGCTATTAAAAAAAAAAGAGATAAAGACAAATTGCAATCTTATAATGTTCACGAGTTGCGAAAAATTGCTCGCAAAACCAAAGGAATTGCTATTCAGGGAAGAGAAATATCCAAGGCTAATAAAGAGCAGCTAATTAAAGAGATTAATTGCGCTCAAAATCTAGAATAGCTCTAGTCCATTTAGAAAGGAATGATACGGGTGAAATTAGATTATGATCTAGGCTCTATTCAGGAAGCAAGAGAGCTAGCACGAAATGCTAAGAGGGCTCAGGATTTATATATAGATTATAGCGAAAAACAAATAGATGATATACTATCTGCTATTGTCGAAGCAGTATTGAAGAATTCAGTGTGGTTGGCTCGGATGGCTGTAGAAGAAACTGGTTATGGAGTATTCGAGCATAAGGTGATAAAAAACACCTTTGCAGCTAAAGATGTTTATAAGCATATAAAGGAAATGAAAACCACTGGGATTATTCGAGAAGACCAAGAGAAAAGAATTATTGAAGCTGCAGTTCCTGTAGGTGTAATTATGGGTATTATCCCCACAACAAATCCAACTTCTACTATAATTCATAATGCACTTTGTGCGTTGAAGTCGGGAAATGCCATAGTATTTTCACCTCACCCGAAAGCTATTAAGTGCAGTAATGCAGCAGTACAAATTATACACGAGGCAGCTGTAGAAGCTGGAGCCCCTGAAGGAATAGTAGGGTGTATTACAAAAGCTACTATGAAGGCTACAGAAGAGCTAATGCATAGCGAAGAAATAGCAGTTATTATTGCCACAGGTGGGTCTGCCATGGTAAAGGCTGCTTATAGTGCAGGGAAACCGGCTTTTGGTGTGGG
>NZ_JBNPXS010000065.1:0-9466 GCF_050433185.1 Desulfitispora alkaliphila | reverse complement strand
TTCTTCTTTGTCTTTTAGCCATGTAAACCTCTCCTTTTCTACTTATTAATTTACATGACCTTATCTTTATTGTCCAATTAAGTGTAACCTATCCATTTCTTTTTTTTAACTGAGTGAGATTCATGGTATGCGCCAAACCAGTTTTTTCTTTGTTGTAGTCACCAATTCCACGATATTTTCCACCTTAGCTTGTAACAGCATCTGCATTTTAATCATATTCGTAAGAGTTTGATTTACACTCTTATGAATATCTTTTGTATCTTGGATTGAAAGCTTTTCAAGTTGACACTCATTTAAAACATATAACATTTTTTTAGTTTCAGCATCCATCATTTTAGATAAACTTTTTTCCTGAAGTGCTATTGAAGTTAACAAAAGATTAAGCGCATTTTCCAGTTTCATATCTTTTAACTTCCCTTCCAAAAATCTACTTTTACTTCAACATCGCTTCTAAACAGTTTGACCTATTTAAACATATGACTAAATGTTTAATTATATAATAAAAAAAATTTAAAATAGGCAATTGTACTTAATCACACTGCTAACCTTTGGGAATATACTACAGTATCAAATATAAAAAAAAAAGGAAGGTGTTTTGAGTATGTCATTTCCAAACGTTCCAAATGTAACACCCGAGATTGACCTTGACAGAGAAGATGTTATCAATCTCATGCTTGCATCAATTGCTTTTGAAGAGCTAGGCTTAGCTCACATGATTAATGCTGAAGCAGAAAAGGTTCAATTTGTTTTAGGAACTCTTGAAGGAGTAAACCCCCAAGATCCTCCATCACTAGATCAGTTGCTGAAAATTAACCGCTCAGTAGAACAAACATTAAGAGGTATTATTAAAAAAGAAATGCTACTTCAGTTCAAGTTTGAGGATATTCTTGACATACCAGATGGTAATAATAGTAATAAGAGTAATTGTAATAAATAAGGATGACTATTTCTGCAAAGGAGCAGTGAAAGGGTAAATATAACCCTTTTCACTGCTTAAATATTCTATGAATTTACTTCTACAACTGCAATAATCATTACAACGAAATGGCCTAAATTTCCGGGGGAAGATAAAAGCTGCACTGAAAGTAAATAACATATAAATAGGTTTGCTAGCTTTTTGTGTTTAGGAGCAGTTAGGCGGTTGCACTATGCCGTTTCAACTGCTTTTTCTTATTTAAAAGGTCAAAAGCCCATTTTATACCTCGTTATACACTCAGTATTTTATATTACATAAAATACTGTAAGAAAGGAGGAATAGATATGTCAATGCCAAGCATTCCAAATGTAAGTCCGGATATAGATCTTAGCAGAGAAGATGTTATTAATCTTATGCTTGCATCCGTAGCTTTTGAAGAGCTTGGATTATCTCATATCATTAACTCTGAAGCAGAAAAGATACAATATGTTTTGGGAACCCTTGAAGGGCAAATAGACTATAAAACTCCAACTATGGATGAGTTGATTAAAATTAACCGCTCAGTAATAAAAACATTAAGAGCTGTAATTAAGAAAGAAATGCTACTTCAATTTAAGTTAGAAGATATTCTAGATATAACAACACCTGCTCCATCAAATGTAGAGTTTTTTGACAACACTGTAACGGTTGAGGGGTTCTTTAATAAGACTTTAGTTACTGCTTCTGCCAGTACCCATTATAATTTGCCTCAGGGTGGTGGAAAATAATGTGTAATAATCAACCATCTATCGATGTAGATAAGTTTGTATCACCAGACGGAAGTGCTACCTTTTTAGATGCAGATACTCCTTCAGGACCAAATATACCACAAGGGACAGATCCTGTCTTTAAATATGTGGTAACGAATACGGGAAATGTGCCTCTTGAAAAAATTATCTTAGATGATGATGTACTGGGAACAATTACTATACCAACTACAACATTAGATTCTGGTGAGTCCTTTACAGTTGTTGTAACTGGTACATGGGTTGAAGATCAACAAGTCAATACAGCAACTGTTATTGGTGATTACGAAGATATTATTGTAACAGATAAGAATCTAGCTCATTATGTAGGTGTCGTCGCAGATGAACCTGCAATAAATATAGATAAACTTGTTTCCTCGGATGGTGGTACCATATTCTTAGATGCAGATACTCCTCCGGGAGCAACTATTCATCAAGGGACTGATCCAATCTTTAGATATGTCGTTACGAATACTGGAAATGTTCCACTTGAAAATATCACTTTAACGGATGATATATTAGGACCAATCACCATACCAACTACAACTCTAACTCCTGGTGAGTCCTTTACAGTTGATTTAACAGATAATCATCCAGCGAATAAATCACAAGGAAGTTACCATCCTGTCTTTAGATATGTTGTAACTAATACCGGAAATGTTCCACTTGAAAATATCACCTTAACAGATGATGTTTTAGGCCTAATCACCATACCAACTACAACTCTAGCTCCTGGCGAATCCTTTATAGTTGATGAAACTGGTACATGGGCTGAAGGTCAACAGGTCAATAAAGCATCTGTAACTGGGGAATATGAAGATATCACCGTAACCGATGATGATCCAGCTCATTATGTAGGTGTCGTCGTAGATGAACCTGCTATAAATGTAGAAAAGTTTGCTTCGGTTGACGGAGGAAAAACCTTTATTGCTTCTCCTGTACCACCTGGCCCTAAGCTACCATCAGGGATGACAGCTTATTTTAAATATATCGTAACAAATATTGGAAATGTACCTGTTGCTGATATTACTATAACAGATAACGTTTTAGGTGTGATTGGAACTATACCAATCTTGTTACCTGGTGAATCTGAAGAATTCATTGCTCCACCATTGCCATAAACTAAAACAGGCTCTCTTGTCCCTCAAGAGAGCCTGTTTTAGATAGAAGCGTCTACTTCTCCAGTAAAGGTTCTAATTGATTATACCAAACCCATTGAGGGCTATATTTTTGCCTTGCCAGTGTTTTTGCATAGAGTACTGGATTATCTCGCATAAGGTTTACTATGATGGATGCATTTTCCTCCAAATATGACTGTTCAGTTGGTCTATATGTTTCCTTTGTATCATAGCCAAAGTTACGAGCATCCCATCTCATAAAATATGCCTTAAGTTGCTTACCTAATTCTTCTAAAGCCGGAACAGCTTCGTTTAAGACTAAAAAATTACCTCTGCTTGCAGCTTCAAGAACTGTCAAGCCAAATGATTCTGAATAAGATGGGCAAATAAATAGGTTAGATAAAGTAAACAATTCAAAAACACTAGCTCGGGGAAACCCTTCAGGATAGCCTAAATCACTTGTAAAGGCCACATCAGCTTCACTTAACCCGTGGATACAACCCATTTTTTTAATAAGTTCCTTATATATATCTGAATTAATATCCATGGATGGAAAATCACAAAAGACTACTTTAACACTTAATTCTGTCTGTTTTTTGATAGCTCCAGCCAAGGATGCAACTTTTTCGAATTTTTTTCCTGTAGTAAGCCGACCGGGATATATGATAAGAATATCGGGGCTAATTAAATCAATTTGGTCATGAAGCGATTTAACATGGCTACTCATAGAAGAAGTTATATCTAAGCTATTGTGGACAACCCGACATCTCCCTTCAGGCACATTGTATTGTTTTGAAAGAGCTGCTATTCCAGAATAAGTAGGGTATACATAAGTTGTATTGGGCATGGGTGTATACCGGCTAGAAAAGGGCCATTGTGGATTAGGTGGCCTATTGACGGGGACTGAGTGGGTCATTGCTATAAATTTTATATTGGTCAATTTCTCTTGTACCTTTCTTATGGCAACATTATGAACTAAATGCCAGCCTTGATATAGAATATCATGCATAATACAGAAATCAACATCTGATAATTTTTCCTCTAGATCTCTAGCAATGGCTTCAGCCTCATCAAAAAATGTCTCGTGGACTTGACCCTCGGGCTGAGAATAGTCATGCCAATGAATCTGATTACCCTTTAATCTATTCGTGACCTTGGCCCATTCTAATCGCTCATCGGCATATATACCCTTTCTCTCATCATCATTACAATCCTCGGAGACAATTACTTTGGTTTTTATTCCAGCGTCAAGCAACATTTCTAAGTGCTCCGCTACAACATTAACAAGCGAATACGTATAACTAATACCGTTAAACATTGTTAAAATTGCTACCTTCATCAATTGTAACCTCCTAAACTTATAAAGTCATGTCCTTTTTAGAAAGATATGTAATTAATATACTATTTAGAATACAGAACCTAAATATGAAGTTATATTCACCATAGGTTATTTGTGTTCATATTATGGTATTGGGGTAAACGAACACAATGGAGGGGCTATCCTATGAAATATATTGGAATATTGTTAAACAATAATGTATTCAGGGGAATTCCTTACGGAAAGACAAGGTATGAAAATCTTTCATTTTATGAGGAAGCAGCAAAATTGCATGGATTGACACCATGTTATTTTAGGTTAAAGGACATAAAACCTGATATGAAAGAAGTTACTGCTTATGTAAAAGGCAATTCCGCCAAGTATAAGAAAAAGAGTATCCCTATGCCTAAAGTGATTCACAATCGTGGTATGTATTTCGCAAGAAAACATAAGAACCAATTGGAATCCTTAGTTGAGCAGGGCTTTATTGTATTTAATCAATGGAATCGTTATAGAAAAAGTAATGTACACCGTATTTTAATAAAATATGACGAATTAATAGAAAATCTCCCAGAAACCAGGAAGGCTACAGAAGATAACATTAAGCAAATGCTCAGCAGATACTCGAACCTAATCCTTAAACCAGATAATGGGAGTTTGGGATATGGCGTGATGAAAATGGAAAAGCAAGGGAATGAAAATTTGTTAATCATTTTAAAGTCCAAGGAAAAAGATTCCCTGAAGATACCCTTTACAGAGAAGATACCTAAAGAATTGAAAAATATAATTTCTTCTAATAATTATATTTTGCAGGAGTATATACCCCTAGCAACTTATAAGGGAAATCCCTTTGATCTGAGAGTCTCCTGCCAAAAAAACCATTCAGGACAATGGCAGGTAACCGGTATCGTTGGGAAAGTTGCTAGGGATGATAGTTTTATAACAAATGTAGCTGGGGGAGGTACATCATATCAACTAGGTATTTTATTACAGGATACAATGCTTGATGAAAAAACAGTTATTAATGGAATAGAACAAGTTTCTTTAAGGATTGTGAAAGTATTAGAAGAGCATTTGCCGGGATTAGCAGATGTTGGATTGGATATGGGGATTACAGCAGAAGGAATTATAAAGTTTATAGAATGTAATGGAAGAGATTTGCGCGTTACATTTAGAAACGCAAACATGGATGATACTTGGAAAAACACTCATAGTACCCCAATTGGATATGGCAAGTTTTTGTTAGATAGGAGATGAGTTAAGTGAAGGCATTAGATTTACAGGAGATACTAGATGTTATTGGAGGAAAGGTTATATTTGGAAATGAGGAATTTATAGTAAAGAGGGTTAGAAAAAAACCAAAAGCTTTTACTAAAGGTACTCTGTACTTTCACTTTGGCAAAAAAAATGAAATATATCAACATAACCAAGGCAAACAATCTTTTGTAGTTGTCTCAGAGGAGCTACTTGATGCTCAAAAACTAGGGGATGGGGTAACCCTGGTGCAGGTAAAAAATATTAAGAAGTCATATAACGACTTCCTTGACTATTATAGAAGCCTGTTCAATATTCCTGTGGTTGGGGTAACAGGAACAGCTGGGAAGACAACAACCAAAGAGATGCTGACTCATATACTTTCAATTGACAGGAAGGTCCAAGCCACTAAAAGGAGCTACAACGCAACATCCATAAATGATAAGTATCTATTGGGGATTGATGATAAAACAGAAGCAGCAGTTATTGAAATGGGGGTAGCTTATCCTGGAAATCTTCAAACAACTGGAAGTCTTTTTAAACCCCAAGTAGGCATCATTACAAATATAGGTATTGCCCATATTGAAGGTTGTAAGAGTTTTAAAACCTATTTCAATGAAAAGGCACATATGTTAAAGATCCTGTCTAATAACGGTAAGCTAATACTCAATGGAGACGATGAAAATATTAAGTTAATTGACTTATCACCCTTTAAAGGAACTGTTCTATTTTTTGGTCAGGGAGAATCCTGTAATTATCGGGCTAGCAATATTATGTATAGTGATAACGGCATGAAATTTCAGCTTAACTACGGAGGGGATACCTATCATGCCTTTGTGCCAGGCCTTGGGCATCATACTGTATATAATGCACTAGCGGTAATTGCAGCTGCCCATTCTTTAGGGCTAGAGATAGATGAAATACTAGATAGGTTGAAAAGTTATAAACACTTAGAACGTCATAATATTGCTCATATTGGGCTAAACCGGGCTTTAATCATTAATGATACATGGAACTCAAACCCAACTTCTGCTTACGCAGCATTGAAAGTATTGCAGGAAGTGGGCAAAGACAAGAAAACTATCGCTATTCTTGGTAAATTACAAAGACTGGGTACCCAAGAAAAAGCAGAGTATTTGAAAATGGGAGAGTATATGGCGAAGTCGGGAATTGATGTCCTCGTAACAGTAGGAGAAGATGCTAAGCTGATGGGTCAAGTGGCCATAGATAAGGGAATGGATTCTTCGAGGGTATACTTTGCAAGCTCTGCACAGGAGCTAGAAGATATGGCTTCACAGGTTTTAAGCGAAAATACTGTAGTACTATTAAAAATGTCCCTTGATAAGATGCATCTACCTTACCATAAAGCAGTTAAAAAAATATGCAACTCCTCCTAAAATTATAGGAGGAGTTTTAAACTATGTGGATATCGTGAACTAAAAAAAGGGGTAGTTTCTGATTTGGAAACGCTTACTCGACACCAAAAATTAGTTTTTTCATAACATAAAGTAAGATGGAAAAACGAGGAGTGACCGCGAATTGAATAAAGAATATTTAGGTATTTTAGTAGACAATCTAGTTTTTCACGGAATTCCTAATGGACGGACAGGATATGAGAAGATTGATCTGTATGAGGAAGCAGCGAAAAAACACGGCTTTACCCTTTGTTTTTTTCGGTTAAAGGACATTGAACCTGGAAAACACGAGATAACAGCATACGTCAAAGGTAGCAATAATAAATACAAGAAGGTCCTAGTCCCTACGCCCAAGGTTATTCATAATCGAGGACTTCATTTTTCAAAGGAAGCTAAAATTGCGGTGGATACCCTACTAGAAGATGGAAAGATTCTTTATAATCCTTGGAATAGATTTAAGAAACTAGAAATACATGGTCTTCTAAGCAACAATCAAGAGTTACATCCTCACCTTCCTGAAACCCACTGGGCAGAAGAAGAAACTATTCTGAAAATGCTTAACAAGTACGGCAAGATAATTCTCAAGCCAAACGGTGGGAGTCTTGGTCAGGGATTGATGAAGATTGAAAGCAACAAAGCAGAAAATATTTTGACCCTCTACTTACAAAAGGAAAGGGCATGGAAGAGCATTTCTTTTGCTCATGAAATTCCAGAAATTCTTAAAAAGAGATTGAAAAGATCCATTTATATTGCGCAAGAGTTTATTCCATTAGCTAGATATAAGGGAAGCGTTTACGATGTACGGGTTTACTGTCAGAAGAATGGAAAAGGTGAGTGGCAAATTACTGGTGCTGGCGGGAAGGTAGCGCAGGGAGATGTTTTTATTACTAATCTGGCTAAGGGGGGTAAGAACTTTCGGTTGGATGAATTGCTTGATCCCTCTTTTGATAGAGAAAAACTTTTAAAGGATATTGAAGACTTTTCCATCCTAGCAGCAAAGGAGCTAGAAAAAGAATACCCTAGATTAGCTGATTTAGGGTTTGATATAGGGATAACAACAGATGGCTTTCCCATGTTTATAGAGTGTAACGGGAGAGGTTTACGTATGACCTTGAGAAACATAAACATGCATGATAAATGGAAAGCGGCCTTTGCAAATCCTGTGGACTATGGGAAGTATTTGCTAGAAACGGAAGGCTAGTATAATCACATATTAATTTCTTACCTCATATTCTAGAGAGAGGAGAAAAGTGAGGCGATAGAGGATGGAGGTTGAAATCGGATTTATTTGTCATGCAAATAAAGACCATTGGTTAGAAAACATAAAGCATGTTATGAAAGATATTTCTATAAGATACAACAAGAAAATCGTCTTATTTACAATTAATAATCTTAATTTAGACAAAAACATCATAAAGAAGGCTTACCTTATAGATGGAAATAAAGCGGGAGTAACAAAAACAAAAATTCCAAGTTTTATTTATAACTGTGTAACTCATTCTAAACCATCAAGTATTAAAAAAATGCGTCAATTACGCATGTTAAAAGATACTCAAGTTATCAATCCAGTAAATCGGTTTTATCAACATATGTTGTTTGAAATGATTGCCAGCATTATGAGATCAAAGGATAAGGATGTAATACTGCCTTTTGAGACCATATCAAAAGTTAGTGTGAAGGAATTTGCTAAGAAGTACGACAGCTTTTTCTTGCTGCCCCAGAGAAGCACTAAGGAGTGTCGGATGATTTCTATTAGTAAGGTCAGTTCTTATAAAAAAAATCAGGAGTTCGAAATAGCATTTGGATATAAGAAGCAAATAATAACAAAAGATAGTCTTTTTCTTGAAATAAATAAGATTATTAGAAGTAGAAACTATATCCTACTTAAAAATCCTGGTACTGTGAATTGGGGTTTTTCACCATTAGAGGTAAGGGGATATATCCAAAAGGGGATAACAGGAGAATGGAGTGTAGCAGATTTTATTGTAAAAAAGGAGCTATTATCTAAAGACACTCTATATGACAAAGAAACTAGTTCTCTAGCAGATGCTTTATTGGACCTATTTCCTGAGAAAGTAAACAAAATAAAATCCCAAATCCATCAAACGGCCATAAATATAAACAAACTACTAGATTGCTATATAGCAAATAGAGGGAGTTGCTTTATTGATTTTATTTTTGATGCTCAAGGAAACCCTTATGTGGTTCGCATAGATGGCTTTGAACAAGATGACTACCTGTATGAGCTAGATGAAGGTAGGCTTTGGAAAGAAAGTATTAAAAATGCCGGTTTATATTTGGTCTATCTAAGTGATAAGGAATAGGGTGATAATATGGATTGGATTAATATAAAGGTAATTCCTGAGAATAACCATGTAACAACTAATATGATATATTTGCCTAAAGATATATTCAAAAAACTAAATAGACACATAACACTAGAATTTGGATTGAAAAAAGTAAAAGCAGAGACAAAAAAAATAGATAAAAAAGGAACGATTTATGTTTCTCCTTCCCTATTAGAAGAAGCCTGTTTAATAACTACACAGCCATATCAAATTAAGGTAAAGGAGCATTCCTGTAATGAATTTAAATGAGGATTGAATAAAAAAAGCCCCCTTGGTATCATACGAGGTGTCCGAAGCTGATCAGCAAAAAGG
>NZ_JBNPXS010000064.1:0-9593 GCF_050433185.1 Desulfitispora alkaliphila | reverse complement strand
AAGATTGAACTTTGGCTAATTTCTTAATTACTTCAAAAGAACTGTGTGGTTCTTTTCTTTTTAAATCGCACAACTGTTTAGTTTTCAAAGACCAATCTAAGTCAAAATTATAATTAATACTCCTTGTTTTGTCAAGCAAATTTCGACTTAAATTTTAAAATTTACCTCAATTTAGAGGATTTATGTCTCTCGGCTTATTGTTGCGCCGCGACGACAATGAATAATATAACACGCCTCCCACCTTGCTTCAAGTTCCTTTAAGTGCTGTTATTCTTGTTTTTTCTCTCTTTAGTCTTAAATACTCCTTTGTTTGCCGTTTTTTCTTCAGCGAACGTTTTTTTAACTATAAAAGCTCATGGGGATTTATGATCCCACATGAGCTTAATAGTTTTAGAAGTTTATTCTCGCGGTTTTAATGTAGGGAACAAGATTACATCCCGAATAGATGATGCATCTGTTAACAGCATTACTAGCCTGTCCACACCAATGCCAAGCCCCCCTGTAGGAGGCATTCCATACTCTAGTGCAGTCACAAAATCATCATCCATCATATGGGCTTCGTCATCTCCAGCTTCCCTCTGCTCTACCTGCTTTTGAAATCTCTCTTTTTGATCAATCGGGTCGTTCAATTCAGAAAAGGCGTTAGCCAACTCTCTACAGACTACAAAAGCTTCAAATCGGTATGTAAAGCTAGGGTCATCTTCTTTGCGCTTAGCTAAAGGTGAAATTTCAATAGGATAGTCCATAACAAAAGTAGGCTGTATTAGTTTTGGTTCTACAAACTGTTCAAAAGCCTCGTTTATTATAATACCCTTAGTAACTTCTCCTTCTATCTTTATGCCTAACTTATCAGCAATAGCTTTAGCCTCTTGGTCATTCACTCCACTAAAGTCCACGTCAGCATACTTCTTAATAGCATCTACCATAGTTATTCTTGTCCACGGAGGTGTTAAGTCTATTTCCTCACCTTGATAATTAACTACTGTAGTCCCAAGAACTTCTTTAGCTATATGGGCAATCATTTGCTCTGTAAGTTCCATCATATCTTCATAGCCAGCATACGCTTGATACAATTCAATCATCGTAAATTCTGGGTTATGCCTAGTTGAGATACCCTCATTTCTAAAAATTCGGCCTATCTCATACACTCTCTCCATACCACCAACTATTAATCGCTTCAGGTGAAGCTCTAGAGCAATCCTCATATAAAGATCAATGTCAAGAGCATTATGGTGAGTAATGAAAGGCCTAGCAGAAGCACCACCAGCAATAGCATGCATTGATGGTGTTTCAACCTCTAAGAACCCTCTATCATCTAAAAACCTTCTCATTTCTTTTATTATCTTACTTCTAGCCACAAACACATCACGAGATTCAGGATTAACCATCAGGTCAACATAGCGCTGTCTATATCTCATTTCCACATCTTTAAGTCCATGCCATTTTTCAGGAAGTGGTCGTAACGACTTGGATAACAACTCTATATTGCTAACCTTAACAGTAATCTCACCTTTTTTAGTTTTAAAGACCGAACCTTCTACACCTACAATATCACCAATGTCCATTTTGGTAAATAAATCATAGGTTTCCTCACCTACAGTATCCATCCGCACATAAATTTGAATCTGTCCAGACAAGTCTTGTACATGAGCAAATGCGGCCTTACCATGTCCCCTTTTTGCCATTATCCTTCCAGCAATCAATACTTTGTCTTCTTCCCCAAAGTTCTCAAAATTAGCTAGTGTTTCTGCCGTAGTATGCTTAGGCTTAAAGTTCGTTCCAAAAGGGTCTATGTTTTTGTCTTTTAGTTCTCGCATTTTCTCTCGTCTTACCTGTAGCAATTCATTTAATTCCACATCCACAAAAATACCCCTCTCTATTTCTCCTTGATGTCAATAACCTTATATTTTAACAAACCTGCAGGAACTTCTACATCAACTTCATCACCTATACTTTTCCCTAAAATTGCTTTCCCTACAGGTGACTCATTTGATATTTTATTTTCTGCTGGGTCAGCTTCCATAGAGCCAACAATGGTGTATTCTATCTCATCATCATATTCCATGTCTTTTAATACAACAGTAGTTCCTATTGTCACTATTCCAGCGGCTAAATCCTCTTCGCTAATAACTCTAGCATTTCTCAATTTTTTTTCAAGGGTTATAATTCTACCTTCTATAAAAGCTTGTTCATTTTTTGCATCTTCATATTCGGAGTTCTCACTAATATCACCAAATTCTATTGCTTGTTTAATACGCTCTGCTACTTCTCTTCTCTTAACTGACTTTAACTCCTCCAGTTCCTTTTCTAATTTTTTTAGTCCATCTGGAGTTAAAAATATTTCTTTTTCAACCATTATCTCTCGCTCCCTTTTCACCTGATTGTTTTAGTGCAAAATCTAAAACACAGTTGTAAATCAATATATGTTATTTTTTAGATACTTATACTCCTATTGGCGAAACCAATAAATGTAATATATTTGTATGCTCTTTATTACTACAATAAGCACTGCCACCAATTAGTGGTGACAGTGCTTCTTTATATTTTTGAGCAAATACTTATTGGTAATTATATAGAGCAAGTACAGTTTTTGTCAAGGCTTTTTGGCTTATAAAGTTGATGCAGCGGTTAATTTTTTTAATCTTTCAATAGCTCTAGCTTGAATTTGCCTTATATGGTCGCTTGATACCGCTCTTTCAAAGCTTCTAAAGCCCGCCAGCTTAAATCCGTGCTTATCAGCCATTTTTTGAATATCTTCCACTTGCTTTAAAGACAATTCTCTACCTAAAGTGTAATTCTCAAACCTTTTCTCCAATGTCAGAATCATCGTTTCAGCCATACAGGCGTAAGAAGTCTTCTTAGGAAATCCAAAGTCAAAGTTAAATTCAACATCTCCAGGAACTTCTACAACTCCACCTTCTATAATTAGTACATCATCTCTCTCTTCCGCTACCTTCTTAGAGACATCCCGTGGCCTAGCTACATCGCATATAACCGCTCCTGGCTTAATATCCCCAGGCTCAATAACGGATTCAGCTGATCCGGTAACGGATATAATAACATCTGCTTGGGATACAGCTTTTTTTACATTCACAGTTGTGTTAATAGCTAGCCCATATTCATATAACAACTTATTAGCCAGCTTATCAAGACGCTGTTGATCCCTTGCTACTATAACCATATCCTTTGTCTCACGAGCCATCAAATGAGCACATACATTGCCTATAGATCCTGTAGCCCCTATTATTGCAACCTTAACTTCTTTTAAGTCTTTTCCCATTAATTTAGCTGCTCTTTTTGTTCCCTCTATGGCAGTTGCTACAGTATAGCTGTTCCCTGTTGTAACAGGAATATTTAAATTCTTAGCTACTGTTATCCCAGCATCGCCTACTACAGAAGTCATAGCTCCAAGTCCAACTACTTTTGCACCTAACTTTTCTGCCAACTTACCAGTCTGTATAATTCTCTTTATAACAAAATCAGTTGGCAAATCCACCATCTGCTTTGCTGAAAGGGGACATGCAACAAACCATCCCTCTGTAGTATTATGCTTTGATTTTATATTAGTTATGTATGAAGCTTTTACTGGAGGCAAAAACCGCATAGCCCTTTCTACCATCTTTTCTGGAAGCTTTTTAGCAAAGCTAAATTTTCTATATATATCGCTTGTGTCCAACGGGTGAATAATAAAGGCAAATTTGTCCAACATAAATCACTCCTTCTCTTAAGCCTGAGCTTTGCTACCTCTTGTAAAGTCTACAATTCTTGGCTTCATGTGTAATTTTTTAATAATTTCCAAGTAATCTTCTGCAGTAATCTCTTCCATGTTTTTTTCTATAAGGCTAACTAAAACACCCTCCATCACATTAGTCCCAAAAGACCTACCCTCTAATTCCGGCGTAGTTGTAATTAGCTTACTAACCCCTTTTCGCTCTAAGTCTTCCATATCATTAGCTGTCACAGTGTTAGTTATTATAATTTTGCCTTTCATATCTTGTGGCATATATTTTTTTATAAAATGGAAGTCTCCAGCAATTACATCTGCAGTTTTGTAATAGTACTCATGCTTTTTCTTCACTTTATTTTGGTTATCACCTGTGGGGTAAAGATACTTAACAGGTAATTTGCTCATTACCGGAACAATTATTCGTCCTAACTTTTCAACTGCTTTTAACGATTTCAGTGGCAATGGTAGCCCTAGTGCAAAAATTAAATCTCCGTATACTACTGAACTCCCTATTTTATCAAATGTCTGCGCCATTCCAAATCTATCTACGGCACTGACCATTAGCACCTTACATTTTTTAAAGTCTACTATACCTTCTTTCTGTAAGTAGTCTATAGTCTTTCGTTCTAGCGTGTTCTTTAATCCACTACCATCAACTATAGGAGTTTTTTTCGCTGCCTTTGCTATTTTGACAGCCTCTCTCAAAGTATAACGCTTCTCACCTGCATAAATATATAAATCAATTCCGCCCATCCCAAAGGCGTCAACCTTTCCATCTAGTTCTTTTATTAGGGCTATTGCCTTATCTACATTACCGTCAGTTCCAACTCTCTCCACACTCAATTTTTCACCTAGTAACTCTAGCTCTACCTTGTGATTTCTTTTGCTAGATCCCAAGCTGACGCTAACAATTTTTTTCATAACTATCACCAACCTAAGCTTTATTACTTATACTAGCCAACAGCGTTCTTAACTGCTCTGGATCAACGTACTTATCTTCCTCTATTGGCGATTGTCCAATTTCCATCCCAAGCACCTGTTTATCTAGAAGAGCCTCAGCTACTTTAATCCTTGAATTACTACCAATAATTATGACCACATCGCAGGCTCTGGCTTTCGCAATAATTTCAGTAACTCGGTTTAATAGCTCCAGTCCATTTTTTTTTCCTACGAAGTCCCAACGCTCAGCTTCCGTCATTAGTAAATAAAACTCTATTCCTACATCTAAAAGAACCTCTTCTATCTCCTCTTTGTTTTTCAAAGGAAATCCGATGACAGCAATTGATGCCCCTTTTCTTATTTCTCCGATCCCTTCTAATCTAGAAATAATCGTACGGTCAGTTCTAAGCTTTTTAGCTACATCTTGCTGAGAAAGTCCCTGTTGCCGAAGTTTGAAAACTGAATCCACAAAAGAGTGAACCTTTTCTTTATTAATTAATTTATCACCGACTCTAACAATATCCATATGTATTCACCTACCAAATAGTGTGCACAACTTTGTGTACATTTATACTGTTTCAATAGTATCAAAAATGTACTTAAAATTCAAGAAAAAAAAGAAGCATAGCCATTCAGCTATACTTCTTCTTTTAGCAATTGCTCTAATTGTACTCTCATGCCACCAAAACCAATCCCTCGGTCTTCACAATAGTCTCTAATTGTCATAAGGGGATTAGGCATGATGCCTCCTAGTACTTCTTCAATTTCCTCTTGGCTCACCCCTTGATTTAGTATATCCCTAAAGGTAGTTACTCCTTTAATCGCAAAGTCCTCTTTCTCTACAAAAGTATCAATATCCACATCACTTAAATCACCTATTGTCACCGAATGCTCTTTTATATAATCTTCCCACTCTTGGCTAATACCTTTATCCAGTAATATTTCCACTGCTTTGTCAGGAAGAAAGGTCTCTTCTATTAATTGAGGAGTATTGCCTGTATACAGTGCCACAAAGAACTGCACCGAGCCATTTCCTATATCCTCATCTATGCCCACAACCTCATGGTAGATATCTTCTATATCTCCGCTTCGAATGTGGCTTCCCATAGGATGATTTTCAAAACAAAAAGCTCTTAGCACTACTTCTAATGGAATTTCAAACTGGTCACTAATATCCTGAAAGCGAAAGTTCCCTCTAATCTCTTCAGGTTCAGTTGCTACCGCTGTCCTCAGCTGCTCTCCACCTCTTTGGGTTTGCCATAGCTCCAATGCGTTAGCCCCAAATATTCCTCCAATTATTATCGTCACAATTATAAATCCCATTAATTTGCTGTTAATTCTCACGACTAATCCCCCTCATACCCATAATTACAGTATTAGGTGCAGGACAGATAGCCTCAGATGTGCATTCCATACAACCAATACATTGACTGTGTCGGATGGATTTTGCATCAGCCACATCAATATTCATGGGACAATTATTACTGCATAGATTACAGCTGACACAGGTATCAGGGTTCCGGTTTAGAGCAAAGACTCTTATTTTAGCAACAGCTCCTAGAACTGCTCCATAGGGACATAGGTATTTACACCAGGGCCGCTCAACTAAAAGTGAACCACCCAGTGTAAGAGCCAGGACAATAAAGGCAGTTACTGCAACCTCTCCTGTCCAAAATTGAAATAGGGCATAATAAGGATCGATTGATTTGAATATCAAGTGACCCATTTTGGCTGTTCCGTACAACACCCAGCCCAGAACCAGATATCGCAGATAACGCATTGCTGCATCTACCTTTTTAGGAATCATTTTATTGTATTTAAATCCAAATATTTTCCTGCCCAGTTTGCCAACCCACTCTTGCACTGTCCCTAAAGGGCAAACCCAACCACAAAATACAGCTCCAAATAAAAGGGTCATGGCAAACACTAGGTACATTAAAACAAAAGAAGACTGAAATATCTCGCGAGTATATGAGCCTACCACTAGATATTGATACATGCTTTCCACGCCCCCAAAGGGGCAGATGGCATGAATTGATGCCTCTGCCAAGAAAGGGATGGCGTTTCCTGTTTCAACTAATTGTCTGTTGGTGACAATCCCTGCTACAAGTAAAAAGAAAAACACCTGCACCAAGGCTCTAGTCCAAATCTTGTTCATCTGCTCTACTCCTTAGCTCGCTCTATCTTCCAGCGCCCCTCATCTGAGTGCCACGCCCTTCTTTAGGCTCGGGTGCTCGATTTAGGTTTTCTGTTATTTTTTCCTCTGCCATTTCAATTGTACAGCCCTCTGCTAGGTTATCAGAGCGAAACTCTACTACTGCATTAATTAATTCATCCCCAGGAACTCCTCTGTTTTCTGAAATCTCCACTGTACTCAAGCCCTCTCTACGCTCATTGCGAAAAGCATCAATATCCAGATTGAGGTAATCCATAACAAATTGCTTCGTCAAACCTTGACTCAGTCCAAAGCCGTTCATGTTTTTTCCTCTCACGCCATCGTCGGCTACCGCCATATTTGCAGAGCCCGCCACCAAAAGTGTTCCTGCAATAGCTGTTACTACAATTTTTTTAAGTTTCTTTTTCATTCAAACCAACTCCCTTTGTCAATTTTTGTTTACAATGCTATTGTACACTTAACTTTTCAAGAACTCTTTGGCAAAATATCAAGATTATGTCAAGAATCAAAAGACCTCGCTATCTCAGCAAGGTTTTTTCGTATTCCAGCATTATTCTATTCATTTCATCCTTTGTCTCAATGCGATTGATTAACTCCCGCATCCTAGTGGCACCAGGTAATCCCTTGATGTACCAAGAGGCGTGCTTGCGCATCTCTTTAACACCCATAACCTCTCCCTTATATATTACAATTAAGTCCAAATGCCTTCGAGCCATAGCAACCTTTTCGTCACCGCTTGGATCGGGCAATAGCTCTCCTGTGGCCAAGAAGTGATTTGTACGCTTAAATATCCAGGGGTTCCCCATCGCACCTCGCCCAATCATCACACCAGCACAGCCAGTATGTTCTATCATTCTCTTAGCATCTCCAGGTTCCCATACATCTCCATTTCCAATCACTGGAATATTTACCTCGTCCACAACTCGTGCAATGGCATCCCAGTCAGCACTCCCACTGTAGAACTGGCTTCTAGTACGGCCATGAATAGTTATTCCCACAGCCCCATTCTGCTCTGCAATTTTGGCCAACTCTTTCACTGTAATCTCATCCTGATCCCAGCCTAAGCGCATTTTTACTGTCACTGGCAAGTCCACTGCTTCAACCACAGCTCTTATAATTTCTTGGGCTAAAGGCAGATTGCGCATCAGGGCTGAACCTTCTCCGTTCTTTACTATCTTAGGGGCAGGGCACCCCATATTAATATCTATTATAGTGGCCCCACTGCGGGCAACTATTTTTGCCGCCTCTGCCATATAGCTAGCATCAGACCCAAATAGCTGCACTGAAACGGGGGCCTCTTCCCCCTCTATATCAATCAGCTTTTTGGTGCGATTATTGTCATAACAAAGAGCCTTATCACTTACCATTTCAGTACAAACTAGTTCACAACCCATTTCCCTTGCCAGTATCCGAAAAGTCTTATCAGTAACTCCCGCCATGGGCGCGCTGATCACATTTGTCTCTAATTCTATTTTTCCTAAACGCAATCAGATCAGCTCCTATTTCGGTTCATCTCATATATTATACGCAATCCGTCAACTGTCAGCATTTCATCTATATAGTCTATGGCCTCGGATTCTTCTCCAATAAAAGAAGCTAGTCCTCCTGTAGCAATAGCAATGGCATCTCCTCCTAGTTCTTGGCGCATCCGCTTAACAATGCCATCTACCTGAGATATGTATCCATAGACTATTCCTGCCTGCATACTAACCACAGTGTTTTTGCCAATTATAGTTTCTGGTTTAACTAGCTGAATACGTGGAAGTTTTGCCGCCTTTTGAAACAAAGCTTCAGTTGAGATATTAATTCCAGGTGCAATTGCCCCTCCCAAATAGTCTCCCTTTTCCGAGACAGCACAAAATGTAGTGGCCGTACCGAAGTCAACCACTACACAAGGTCCTCCGTATTTTTTATAAGCAGCTACTGCATTTACAATTCTATCTGCTCCAACCTCTCTTGGGTTATCATATTTTATTGCTATCCCAGTCTTAACTCCAGGACCTACTAGCACTGGCTGAAAGCCAAAATAACTTTCACACATTTCACTTAGTGCGGTGATAAGCGGTGGAACTACTGAGGATATTATTACATCACTAATATCCGTAAGTTCTATCTGATTAAAATCAAAAAGCTGTTTTAATAGCATCCCGTATTCATCAGCAGTCTTTTGCCTTTCAGTTGAAATCCGCCAGTTTACCTTAAGCTGATTATCATCACCATATATACCAATTACAATATTAGTATTCCCTACGTCAAATGCCAAGAGCATCCTGCCACCTCTTTTCACCTTTTTTCTTTCACATTTTATCAGATGGCTGTACCAATGGCAATAAGAAGCAAATTTTTAATAGTCTTCATTAGATGCTTCAATGATATTATCTTTTTGTGAGTTTAATTGATTTCCACATACAAAACAATCCTTCTTGTTTTCTCCCTCTACTGACACCATGGCTCCGCAGTTACCACACTTATAATTTGGCTCTGAATTTTCAGGCATTCCCATTCTAAATTCAGTCATCTCAACTACCTCCCAGCTGGTTTAATTTTCACGATTTTATTATTTGCTCTTTCCAATGTTCCCATGCGTTTTGCCAAAAAGTTATTATTACAAAATTCAACCAACTATGTCATAATAGTACTTGTCCTAATAGCATCATAAAGGAGCATTCCTGTAATGAATTTAAATGAGGATTGAATAAAAAAAGCCCCCTTGGTATTATACGAGGTGTCCGAAGCTGATCAGCAAAAAGG
>NZ_JBNPXS010000063.1:0-9693 GCF_050433185.1 Desulfitispora alkaliphila | reverse complement strand
TGCAATTAACTTAATGAACCGCCAAGTACCGAACGGTATGCTTGGTGGTGTGAGAGGACGGTAGATAAAATAATTATCTACCTCCTACTCGATATCTCGTTATTATTGTAGCCACTCTTGAACTTTATCCTGGTTTTCATCTACCCAGATTCGAGCAGACTCTTTTGGATCCATACCATCTGAATTCATGTCCATTACTGTAGCGATGTCTGCATCTTCCCAATGGAAGTTGTTGATGATTTCAAAGGCTGTTGGTGCGTCTTCAGCAAGCCCTTGACGAGCAATTGTGTGAATATCTTCTGCTGCGCCAAACTCTTCTTTTGGATCGTCTAAGAACTTAAGATCCCAACGACCGAACTTCCAGTGAGGTGCCCAACCTGTAACAATGACTTCTTCTTCATTGGCAATTGCGTCAGCTAACGTAGCAGCCATAGCTGCATCACTACCGTCTAGTAATTCGTAGTCTAAGCCGTAAGCTTCAATAGCACTTTCAGCAGCACCCATAATTCCAGCACCTGGGTCAATACCAATAATACGATTGTCAGCTTGTCCAGCTAAATCTTCAATTGAATCCACATCCATGTATGCAGGAACTACTAGGCCGATTCTAGCTTCGCCACCGTAGTTAGAACCAAGATCATCTACTTGATCTCCTACCTGATTCATGTAGCTTGCGTGAGTGAATGGTAACCAAGCTGTAGTGATTACGTCAATATCTCCATTAGCTAGTCCTTCATATAATAGTGAAGCATTTGGGTCAATCAAATCTACTTCAATCCCTGCATCTTCAAGTACTGTCTGTAATACATGGGTGCTGGCAATAGCACAGTCCCATGTCACATAACCGATAGTTATAGCTTCTTGAACTGTTGGTTCATCCCCTGGTTGCTCATCAGCCTCTTCTTCTGGAGTACAGCCTACAGCTACAAGAGCCAGTAGAGCTACTAGAAGAATTGATAAAAATGTCATCTTTCGCATGTTCTTCATGCAAAAATCCCTCCCTAAAAATATGTTTTATTTTTTCTTGGCTATGTTCTGGGTAATTCTATCCAAAATCATAGCCAAAATTACTACCGCTAATCCTGCTTCAAAGGCACTTCCTACTTGTAAACGCTGAATACCGTGCCAAACCTCTCGACCCAGTCCTCCAGCTCCAATCATGGCAGATATTACCACCATTGACAATGATAGCATAATTGTCTGGTTAATCCCAGCCATGATAGTAGGGATTGCCAAGGGCAACTGAACCTTATACAACTTCTGGAAACCAGTGGAGCCAAATGCATCGGCTGCCTCAGTTAACTCCTGAGGCACTTGTCTAATTCCCAGTCCAGTTAATCTGATAGCTGGTGGGATAGAGAATATAACTGTGGCAAATACTCCCGGTACCTTACCTAACTGGAAAAAAGTTACCGCTGGAATTAGATAAACAAATGCGGGCATGGTCTGCATTAAGTCCATCAAAGGCATAATAAATTTATTTGCAGTATCATTTTTAGCTGATAAGATACCAATAGGTAAACCAATTGCTATAGAAATAAAAGTTGCTGTCAAGACCATAGCTAATGTTGTCATGGTTGGTTCCCATAGCCCTAAATTGTATATTAGGTACATACCCACAAAGGTAAAAATAGCAGTACCCTTGTTTACAATAAAGTAAGCTATTAGCGCTAAAATAGCCATTAAAGCAACTGGTGGAATTGCCATTAAAACACCTTCAAAACTACTCAATCCACTATCTACAATTGAAGATACTTGGCGGAAGAAGGTTCTGAAGTTAGCAGTTAAAAAATCTACAGCTGCATCAACTGCTGGACCGATTGGAATTTTAGTTTGCAGTAAATTAGTTATTGTCTCCATTTGCTAGTCCCTCCCTTCCAGAGAGGCCAGCAAGGACTGCTCCTCTAATAACGACTCCTTTGATTTTGCCCTCATCAACTACAGCTAAAGGAAACTTTCCATCTACCATGATAGGAAAAATTTCATTTAATGGAGTTTCTGAGGGAACTTGTTGTACATTTTTCTGAGTGATATCGTGTAGGTCATTCTTGCCCTGGTCAAGAGCATTTTTTGCATCATCAGCGGTGACAACGCCAATTAGCTGACGATTTTTATCTACAACATAGATGCTGGAAATACTTTCTTCCCGCATTTTCCGCAGTGCTACTCTAGGACCATCTTTCTGATAGGCTAAGGCAGCAGGTTTAATCATTACATCGCCTGCGGTTAAGACCTTAGACATGTCCACATCTTCAACGAATTTTTCTACGTATTCGTTGGCTGGATTCATTAGAATTTCTTCTGGTGTTCCAATTTGCACGATCTTTCCGTCCTTCATTAGTGCAATTCTGTCTCCAATCTTTAAGGCCTCGTCCAAGTCATGGGTAATAAAGATTATTGTCTTGTTCATGGTGCTCTGCAAATCTAGGAGCTCGTCTTGCATTTCTTTTCTGATGAGCGGGTCCAGTGCACTAAAAGCCTCGTCCATAAGTAAAATGTCAGGTTCTATGGCCAGAGCTCGAGCTAAGCCAACCCGCTGCTGCATTCCCCCACTGAGCTGACCGGGGAGGTTGTCTTCCCAGCCTTTAAGCCCTACCAACTCTAATGCCGTGCGAGCTTTATCAGATCTCTCATTAGCTGGAATTCCTTGGATTTCTAAGCCGTATTCAGTATTTTGCAATACAGTCTTGTGTGGGAATAGGGCAAACCGCTGAAAAACCATGCCAAGTTTACTCCTGCGAACTTCCCGTAACTTTTCTGGGCTCATAGAAGTAAGGTCTTCATCATCCAAGTATATCTTACCTGATGTGGGGTCGATTAGCCTGTTAAGCATTCTTATCAAAGTAGATTTTCCGCTACCTGAGAGACCCATTACAACGAAAACTTCGCCCTCTTCCACGTGGAAACTGGCATTATTAACTCCTACAGCTTGCTTTGTTTTTTCTAAGATTTCCTCTTTGGATACTTCCTGTTCAAGTAATTCTAAAGCTTTTTTTGGGTTATTACCGAAAACCTTTATTAAATTTTCTACCCTTATTTTATACATTGTATCCTCCCTTTGTTGTTTCTTCTCTCAATATTAAAATCATATCATATACTGGAATTCATAGGCAAACCATGTATTCTACCCTAATATGAGCTTAGAGTATACCTAGAATGACCTATAGCAATTACAGCTTATATACTGCTTATATCAAAAGTAATCCTTCTAAAAACACATAATAACTCATAAAAACAAATACTTTTTAAATAATTGAGTTAAAATAACATTAGATGTGAGAAAATTGTTTCTATTGGGAAAGAATTCTAATATAATTGAAATAAATTAGGATTATAGGTGGTGGGAAATATGCGAATAGCAGTTTTAACAAGTGGCGGAGATTCTCCTGGCATGAATGCAGCTATTAGAGCAGTAGTGAGAAGGGGCATAGCTAATAATTCTGAGGTTTATGGAATTTATCACGGGTATAAAGGTTTATTAAACGGGGACTTTGTCCAAATGACAGCCGGAAGTGTAGGAGATATAATTCAGCGAGGTGGAACCATTCTCAGGAGCAGTCGCTGTGATGAATTCAAGAGCGAAGAAGGACAGCTGAAGGGGATTGAACAGCTAAAACAAAGGGAAATCCAGGGGCTAATTGTTATTGGTGGCGATGGATCCTTCATGGGGGCCAAGAAATTGTGGGATAAGGGTTTTCTTACTGTGGGGGTACCGGGGACAATAGATAATGATATTGCATCAACCGATGTAACCTTGGGATTTGATACTGCGGTTAATACGGTTTTAGATTCTATTGACCGGATTAGAGATACTGCTACTTCTCACGAAAGGACTTTTGTAATAGAAGTAATGGGGAGGGACAGAGGAGATATTGCCCTTTGGGCGGGCCTAACAGGTGGGGCAGAATCTATCCTAATTCCTGAAATCGAAGTGGATATGCAGGACATAGTAAAGAGATTACAACAGGGATATGATCGGGGAAAAAAGCACAGTATCATAATAGTATCTGAGGGAGTTAGTTCGGGAGCTAAGGTGGCGGAAGCATTAAAAGAGGAGACAGGTTTTGATACTAGGGTGACTGTATTAGGCCACGTTCAGAGAGGTGGTTCGCCCACTGCCTTTGATAGAATGCTGGGAAGTAGACTTGGGGCAAAAGCTGTTGACTTGATACTGGCAGGAGACGGTGGGAAAATGGTAGGTATGAATAAAAATAGGGTAGTATCAGTGGACTTTGAAAATGTTTTTAACAAAGAGTTAAAGATAAACCAGGATATGTATAACGTAAGTAAAACACTGTCTATATAAATTATTAAAATTTTCCACAAAGGAATATTAAGATTTTTGTCGAATAGATAGTAGAAGTAGCGCAAAAACTTGAAATAAAGTGGTGTAGAGATGCGGACAAACCACGCAAAAAGCAGAAAAAATCTGTTTTAGCGTGGTTTTATTATATTTAAAGGAGGAGAATTTTAGATGAAGAAGACAAAAATTGTGTGTACTATTGGCCCAGCAAGTGAGGATGTTTCTACTTTAAAGGAATTGATTAAGAATGGCATGAATGTAGCTCGCCTAAACTTTTCTCATGGCAGTCATGAGGAACACGCTCAAAGAATTGAAAGTATTAGAAAAGCAGCATCTGATGTAGGTGTAGATGTTGCTATTATGTTGGATACTAAGGGGCCAGAAATTAGGCTTGGAGAAATACCCGAGGGTAAAGTAATACTAGAAGCGGGGGATAAAATCACCTTAACTGTAGCACCTTGCCAAGGGACAGCTCAGCGTGTTCAAGTAAGCTATGAAGGATTAATAGATGACGTTAAAATAGGCGATAACATTCTTATTGATGATGGATTAGTGGGACTAGAAGTGGAATGTATTGAAGGGGAAGATGTACACTGCGTGGTAGTCAACGGAGGGGAAATTTCTGGAAGAAAGGGTGTAAACGTTCCTGGGGTAGATATAAATCTACCAGCTTTAACAGAGAAAGATATTTCAGACCTTCACTTTGGCATTGATCAGGGAGTAGACTTTATTGCAGCATCCTTTATAAGAAAGCCTAGCGATGTATTAGAGATAAAAGAGATATTAGAAGAAAGAGGAGCCGATATCCATGTTATATCAAAAGTGGAGAATCAAGCAGGGGTTGATAATATAGATGGAATCATTAACGTTTCTGATGGTTTAATGGTTGCTAGAGGTGATTTAGGTGTTGAGATTCCAGCTGAAGAGGTCCCCTTGGCGCAGAAGATGATGATTGAAAAGTGTAATCGAGAAGCTAAACCAGTTATAACTGCTACTCAAATGCTTGACTCCATGATGCGAAATCCAAGACCAACAAGAGCCGAGGCTAGTGATGTGGCAAATGCTATTTTTGATGGAACTGATGCTATTATGCTATCAGGGGAGACGGCGGCAGGGAAATATCCACTAGAAGCAGTAAAGACAATGACAAAGATAGCTATCAGAGCAGAAGGAGCATTGAAGGATAGAAGGCAAAAGGAGCACCAGCAGTTAGAAAAAAGCGTTACTGATGCGATTGGTTTTGCCACAAAGAGAATTGCCCAAGATCTTGGTGCGGCGGCTGTTATCACCAGCACCAAATCTGGTTCTACGGCCAAGGTAGTATCAAAGTGTCGGCCAGAAAGTTCCATAATAGCAGCAACTCCGAGCAAAGAGGTGGCTAGAAAATTACAACTGGTATGGGGTGTACAATCGATTTTGGTAACTGAAACAGATAGTACTGACGAGATGTTTAGAGAATCTGTAGTGGAAAGCTTAAGTGCCGGCTTGATTGAAACTGGGGATTTAGTAGTAATTACAGCAGGTGTGCCTGCGGGGGTATCCGGAAATACAAATCTAATTAAAGTACATATTGTAGGTGAGATTCTTGCTAAGGGTACGGGAATTGGCAAGGGGTGTGTTAGTGGCAAAATTATAAAAGTAAATAGTGCAGCTGACTTAGAGAAAGTTGAAGACAGCTCTATTCTATTGACAAGTATGACTGACAAAGAGGCAGTACCAGCTATGAATAAAGCCGCAGCTATAGTAACTGAAGTGGGCGGAATAACTTCCCACGCTGCAATAGTAGGCATAAGTATTGGAAAACCAGTTATTATTGGAATTGGCGATAGTGGATCTAAATTTAGTGATGGGATGGTAGTTACCTTAGATGTTAACCGAGGATTAATCTATGAAGGAGTAGCAAAGGTTGTATAAAAAAAGCTGTGATTTTTTTAACAACAGGTAAGGAATTTGACGAACTGTGTCGAATTCCTTTTTCTAGTTCCTAGAGAGATGAGGTCCGACCACCAACCTCCAACCAGGATTGAAGACCTAGAAGAGTAAATTAACCCTCTCCGGTTTTCCGGGTTAATGTGTTGGCTCGGAAAACCATATCTTCAATAAAAAAATACTAAGGCTTATTCTTTTGTAGAAGTATTTTCGGTTCCCTTGCCTACAGGAATTTTTTAAAAGTGCGTGGCTTTGTGGGATAAGTATATTGTAATAAAGGGTAAAATATCTAGTATGTAGCTATCTATAACGAGGTGTGAAGACTAACCTTTGAAAATTGAGAAAAAAATTCGAAAATAGATTAAGGAAAATTTATTGAGGAGGTAACAAGCATGGCAAAAGTAACATGGGTAGTAGATCCAAGAGATAATGTAGCGACCATATTAGGTCCAGAAGTAGAAGCGGGAAGTAAAATTGCAGTAGAAATTGACGGGGCAGAAGTAGAGGTGCCAGTAAACCACAAAATAGTTTACGGCCATAAAATTGCAATTAAGCCAATTGCAAAAGGTGAGACAATCTTAAAGTATGGCTTGAGCTTAGGTAAGGCAACAGAAGACATAAAAGTAGGTGACCACGTGCATGTTCACAACATTGAGAGCAACAGAGGCCGTGGAGACTTAAGCAAAAAGGAGGCTGAATAAGATGTCTAAATTTTTAGGATATGTACGACCAAATGGAGAAGTAGGAGCTAGAAATCATGTTCTAATTCTATCAGCAACAGTGTATGCAAATAGCGTAACAGAGCGAGTGGCAAACTCGGTAGTGGGTGCTGTTCCGATAACTCACCACTTGGGTAGATGTCAAACTAGATCAGACCTAGAAATGACCTTTAAAATACTAACTAGAATGGCAATGAACCCAAATGTGGGTGGAGTAGTAATCGTAGACCATTTTAGAGAAGAACTATGTAACATTGATGACATGGCAGAAGAGATTTCTAAAGTTGGTATACCTGTAGAAGCAGTAAACATCAGAACAGTGGGTGGAGCTATCAATGCAGTAGCCGATGCTACAAGAAAAGCGATGAACATCAAAAGAAAACTATCAGCACAAAAGCGTGAAGAAGTAGATATGTCCAAATTTTTATTTGGCTTAAACTGCGGAACTTCAGATACAAGCTCTGGTCTAGCTTCAAACCCAGCACTGGGTCTATGCTCTGATAGAGTTATTAGAGAAGGTGGCCGATCAATTCTAGCTGAATTCCCAGAGCTAATGGGTGCAGAAGAATGGCTAGCGTCAAAAGCAGTAAATCAAGAAGTAGCAGACAAGATTTGGAACGAAATTGCTAAATACGAGCAAAGAATCCTATCAACAGGTGAAGACATTAGAGGATCTCAGCCAACCGGGGACAATATAGCAGGTGGACTGAGCACAATTGAAGAGAAGTCACTAGGTGGAGCCAAAAAGAGTGGATCAGCTACAATCATGGATGTGATCGGTAATGGAGACCGACCAGGAAAAGATGCTGGATTATACATGATGAACACTCCAGGACATGGAGCTGAGTCAATTACAGGTATCGCAGCAGCAGGAGCTCAGGCACTAGTATTCTCTACAGGTGGAGGACACACAATTGCTCACCCAGTAATGCCAACAATTAAGATAACAGGAAACGGAACATCTTACGATCAAATGCAGGATACAGTGGACTTAGACTTAAGAGGTATCCTAGAAGGAAAGATTTCTCTAGAACAAGCATCAGAGATGATTTATGATGAGCTAGTAGAAGTATTATCAGGAAAGCTTACTAAGACAGAAATCCTAAAAGAGACAACAGGATTTGCTATTCACAGGGTAGGGTTGAGTATTTAATTAAAGAATAGTACAATCGAATTAGTATAATCGGTCACAACACCGATTATACTAATTTTGTATTATATAAAAGGCGGTGATAAATTTGGCAGAAGTAAAAATACCATATGGAAAAACATACATTCAAATAGATACAGAAAAAGTGCCAAACGTCCAGGTTATTATGCCTGAAGATATTGAGAGTGAATACAGTGAGGAAGAGGTTATCAAACAGGCTTTAGCTAAGCCTATAGGTAATAAAGGAATAGAAGAATTAAAGGACGCAAAGAATGTTGTGATTGTGACTTGTGATAACACCAGAGCTGTTCCCAATAAGTTAGTAATGCCAATTTTATTAGACAGACTGGAGGAATTAGGAGTTGAAGCTAGCAAAATTACAATAATAATTGGTGCTGGTTTACATCCCCCTATGCCTGAAGATAGATTTGAAGAATTTTTAGGACCTGAGGTTGTGTCTAGGGTGAAGGTAATGTCCCATGATGCCAAAGATCAGGAACAACTTGTACATCTAGGTGAGACAAGCAATAACACTCCTATTTGGATAAATAAAAACTACGCCAATGCAGATGCAAAAATAGTAGTTGGAATGATTGATCCCCACCAGTTTATTGGCTTTAGTGGGGGAGTAAAAGGAGTAGCTATAGGGGTAGGGGGCGAAAAGCTGATTCAGGCCAATCATTCCATGCTCACTAAGCCAAATTGCCGGATGGGCATTTTAGAGGAGAACCCAGCCCGGCAGGACTTGGAAGAAGTTGGAGCGATTGTTGGAATAGACTTAATCCTAAATGTAATAGTTAACAATAAAAAGCAAGTAGTTAAAGCTGTTTCAGGTGACTTTAAAACAGCTCACCGAGAGGGAGTAAAACTGGCTCAAGAGGTCTGTCAGGTTAAAGCAGAAGAAGTGGATTTAGTTATCGCATCTCAAGGTGGTTATCCAAAAGATGTAAACCTATACCAAGCACAAAAAGCACTTGCTCATGCTGCGGCACTGGTGAAGCAGGGTGGAGTTATAATCCTTGTGGCAGAGTGTATTGAGGGTGTAGGAGAAGTGCTATTTGAGGATACCATGAAGCTAGACAGCAATCCCCAGGAGGTTATAGACAGGTTTGGATCGTCAGAGTTCAAAATGGGTGTTCACAAAGCATTTTTGTGGGCCCGTTCCCTGGCAAAAGCTAAAACTATTTTGGTTTCAGAGGGAATAGATGATGAAATGGCTCAAGTAATGATGGTCACTAAAGCTAAAAGCTTGGAAGAGGCACTAGAAATAGCTGGCAAAGAGTTACCTGAAAACCCTACGGCAGCGATTATGCCTAAAGCTTCTTCTACTATTCCTGTAACAGAATAATAATAAAACCTAGCACAAAGCTATTAGCTCCCTGCTAGGTTTTACTTTACTTTTTTAACTTAGAATCAACAGCCTTTTTCAAAAAGGTGAACTTTTCATTACTCAACTTAACGCCTGTAAGAGGATAATCTTTACCAATATACTTATACTTTTGCTCGCCTAAACGATGGTAGGGTAAGAGCTCAAGTGTCACATTAGGCTGATCTTTAATAAAATCAGATATGGCAAGCACATCGGCTTCTGT
>NZ_JBNPXS010000062.1:0-9778 GCF_050433185.1 Desulfitispora alkaliphila | reverse complement strand
CCAGTTCCTGAGGCTGACCCACTGTTAGGTGATAATGAAATACTGAGAATGAGTGAGTATTAAAGAGAAATATTAACTTTATAGAAGGAGGAATACAAATGAAATTAGGAGATATTTTTGACTTGGCAATTGAACAGGGAAAGGAAAGCGATTTAAGGGATAAAAGTGAAATTGCAAAAATGCTAGAAGAGAAGCAAAAGGCGTATGATGAGATGAAGGGGAATGAGAAGGATAGCTTTGATAAAGAAGAGCTTTCAAACCCTTATAGTGACACTAGAATTTTATATGGTTCTAAAGATAAAGAAGTTAAACGGGTTTTAGCGGGTATAGATATTGATACTGGAGAAATGTTACTTGCCGATAGATTGAGTGAAAGAGGAGAGCAAATTGATTTAGTTATTGCTCATCACCCAGAGGGAAAAGCTTTAGCAAACCTACATAGTGTAATGCATCTTCAAGAGGATATTTTACACCAGCTTGGAGTTCCCATAAACGTAGCTCAGGGCATAATGGCAAGTCGTATTGGCGAAGTTGAAAGGGGACTTTTGCCGCTTAATCATAATAGAGCAGTAGATACAGCAAGACTACTTGATATTCCACTAATGTGTTTGCATACTCCTGCTGATAATGTGGTAGTAGACTATTTAACAAAGCTATTTGATGAAAAAAGTCCCGAGACAGTTGGAGAGGTAATCAAGCTTCTAAAGGATATTCCAGAGTACCAGGAAGCTATCAAAATTGGAGCTGGACCTAAAGTTGTGACAGGTGCAAAAAACAGGAAAGCGGGCAAAATATTTGTAGACATGACAGGTGGCACAGGTGGTTCAGAAAAGGCCTACGAGAAATTAAGTGCTGCCGGGATAGGGACAATAGTGGCAATGCATATGGGTGAAAAGCACCGGAAAGAGGCTGAAAAAAATCACATTAATGTAATTATTGCTGGCCACTTGGCAAGTGACTCCTTGGGGATGAACCTTATATTAGATAAATTGCAGCAAAGAGGCGTTGAAGTTATGACATGTTCAGGTTTAACTAGAGTATCGCGCTAAACATATTGGAGGATTAATAATAATGACTCAGAAAAAGATAGAACTATTAGCACCTGCGGGTAGTATGGATGCATTTAAAGCTGCAATAAATAGTGGTGCTGACGCAGTTTACATTGGGGGAAAGCAATATAGTGCTAGAAAGTACGCCCAGAACTTTGACTTGGATGAAATAAAAGAGGCTTGCACCTATGCCCATCTTCGTGGAGCAAAGGTATATGTTACGGTAAATACCTTAATCGATAACAGCGAAATGAAGGGTGTGTTAGACTATGCAAGCAAACTCCATCAATGTGGAGTTGATAGCTTGATAGTTCAGGATCTGGGTTTACTTTACTTGCTAAGAGAAGTACTGCCGGAAATAACGGTACAGGCTAGCACTCAGATGACAATACACAATTCAGCAGGTGTTAGGTTTTTAGAAGATTTAGAAGTGAAGAGAGTGGTTTTGTCTAGGGAACTCTCTCTAGACCAGATTGGTGAAATCTCAAACAAGGTTGAAGCAGAAATTGAGTGCTTTGCTCATGGGGCGCTTTGTATTTCTTATTCAGGACAATGTTTGATGAGCAGTCTTATCGGTGGGCGCAGTGGAAATAGAGGAGCCTGTGCGCAACCCTGTAGGCTTAAATATAAAGTAGTTGACAATAGGGGACAAGAGATACTTTCTTCGGAACAGGGTGAACATATACTTAGTCCAAAAGATTTAAAAACTATAGATTTCATACCTGGATTAATTGAAGCAGGTGTGGAGTGCCTAAAGTTTGAGGGAAGAATGAAAAAACCAGAATACGTGGCTACAGTAATACGAAACTACAGACAAGCTGTGGATAGGTACTATCTGGATTCTGAAGCTTTTACTGTACCAGAAGAGCAACATAAAGAGTTGAAACAAATTTTTAACAGAGACTTTTCACCTGGGTATCTAATAGGAAATCCAGGTAAGAACTTAATGAGCTTTGGGAGGCCAAATAACAGAGGGTCACTTTTGGGCAGAATCATGCGAAAGAATAACAACTTAGGGACGGCGGTAGTAAAGTTAGAAACAGAGTTAAGTTTAGGTGACGGAATAGAAGTATGGGTTAAACGGGGTGGCCGCATTGGTACAAATATTGATAAAATCATGTTGGGCAATAAGCCGGTTAACAGTGCGGCTGCCGGTGATGAAGTAGAACTGTTTTTACCTAAAAGGGTTCAAGTGGGAGATAGAATTTTCAAAAATCATGATCAAAAGCTTGTGGAGCAAGCGAAAGAAAGCTATACTAAGCCCTTGTTTTCAAAGAAAGTTGACATTGAGTTAAATGTACAAGTTAAAATAGGTTCTCCAGTGGAAATAACAGCTCGAGATCAAGATGGGCATACAGCAACTGTAACTAGTGACTTTATTGTTGAAGAAGCTATTAAGCGACCTATCAGCGAGCAACAAATACAGGAACAATTAAGTAGACTGGGCAATACTTCCTATGATTTAGCGAAGCTTGATATAAATATGGATCAAAATGCTATGGTTCCTATTAGCGTATTGAATACTATGAGACGAGAACTAGTGCAACGGTTAGAAGAAATTAAAGTTGATCCTTATAAGAATCGCTATATTGATATGAAAAATAGACTTAAGACAATTGATTTTACTAGTGATAAAAATTCTTCTACTCCAAAAAATAAAAACCTAAAGGTTTCCGTTGTAGTAGGGGACTACAAAAGTGCCATTGAAGCTATTAATTCTGGTGCAGATATGATTTATGTAGGTGGAGAAAGCTTTAAAAGCAAAGAAGCCTTTAGTAAAAAGCAGATTGTTGAAAGTATTAAATACTGTCAAAGCAAGGGGAAAAAGGCTATTCTCAGTATACCAAGAATAATAGCTGAGGAAGAATTAGATAGAAGAATAAAATATGTTGAGGATGTAGTTTCTGAAATTACGCCAAATGGTATAAGTGTTGGGAATGTATCAGCACTAAAACTAGCGAAGGATTTGTGGGGAGAAATTCCTTTATATGGGGATTACTACTTAAATATTTTCAACAAGTTTACCGTAAAGTTCTTAGAGGAAATGGGTGTATATCAGTATACACTGTCTCCGGAACTAAACTTTTCACAACTAGAGCAATTTAACAATAATGGGAATATTGTAGCTGAGGCATTAGTATATGGGAATATGACTATGATGACTTCAGAGTATTGTCCTATAGGCGGAGTTTTGGGCAATGAAAGTAAGGGAGATAAATGTCAAAAGCTTTGTAAGGGTAAAGAGTACTTCCTTAGAGATAGAATGAATTTTTTATTTCCTATAGAGACAGATGAAAGCTGTCGAAGCTATATATATAACCCAAAACAATTAAATGTTATAGATAATTTACAAGAATTACAGAGTGCTGGAGTTGAGGTTTTGAAATTAGATCTTAAAACAGAACACTGGAAAACGGTTAAAGGTGTAGTAGATATTTTTAGAAGAAAAACTGAAAACTATACAGCTGATAGCTCTGAACTAGAACAGTATGCAAAGTATGGATTTACAAAAGGCCATTACTTTAGAGGGGTATTATAAGGATTAGGGGAGAGAGAAGTATTGAGGGAAAAAACACTAAGAAAGCTAGAGTACAACACAATTTTAGATAAATTAAAGCAATGCTGTAGCAGTAGTTTGGGTAAGGAGAAAGCAGTTAGTTTAGTGCCTGCAATAGATGGAGTTATTGTAAAGAGCAGATTAGCAGAAACAAGTGAATCCAAACGAATTCTTTCCAATATGGGGAGAGTCCCCTTAGATGGGATTTATGATATTAGAAGTTCTCTGCGTAAGGCAAGTATCGGAGGTATTTTAGCACCAGATGAATTTTTGCGAATAGCTAGCCTTTTGAATGCCACTAATAATATGAAGAGGTTCTGTCAACAGATTGAGGAACAGGATTTCCCGATAATATGGGATTTGGCTAGTAAGTTGTACTCCTTAAGTAAACTAAAAAGTACCATCGATGAATGTATTTCACCAGATGGGTTAATCAAAGACTCTGCCTCTCCGGAACTAAACAAGGCAAGAAAGCAAATTCGAAATAAGCAAGCTGAATTAAAATCTAAATTAGATCAAATAATTAGATCTACAGTCTACCAAAAGTACTTACAGGAACCATTAGTAACCATTAGAAATGATAGGCATGTAGTGCCGGTTAAACAAGAGTACCGGTCAAATGTACCTGGGATCTTACATGACCAATCAGCTAGTGGGGCAACACTCTATATTGAACCAATGGCAGTTGTGGAAATAAATAATAAAGTAAGACAGTTACAAGCTATTGAAGAAAAAGAAATTGAGAAAATACTAAAATTACTTACTGAGAGTGTGCAGGAAGATGCTTCACTAGTGCAGATGAATATGGAAGTACTGGCTACTTTGGATTTTATTTTTGCAAAGGGCAAATTGAGCGTAAAAATGGATGGCACTGAGCCTGGTGTTAATAGTGCTAAGGAAGTTAATATCTATCAAGGAAAGCATCCTTTAATTGAAGGAGAAGTAGTTCCCATAGACATTAGATTAGGCGGGGACTTTGATATTTTAGTTGTAACAGGACCTAATACAGGGGGAAAAACTGTTACACTGAAAACATTAGGTCTGTTTACCTGTATGAGTCAAGCTGGATTACACATACCTGCTCGAGAAGATAGCAGTATAACTATTTTTAAAGATGTTTTTGTGGATATTGGAGATGAGCAAAGTATTGAACAGTCGCTGAGTACTTTTTCTTCTCATATGACTAATATAATTAGTATATTAATGGAGGCTGACAGTTCTTCTCTAGTATTGTTTGATGAGCTAGGTGCAGGTACGGACCCAACTGAAGGTGCAGCTTTGGCTATGGCTATACTGGAGTATTTATATAACAAAAATATTAAAGCTGTGGCTACAACCCATTATAGCGAGCTCAAGGCTTTTGCTTACCAAAGGGAAAGAGTAGAGAACGCGTCAGTGGAGTTTGATAGCAAAACATTGAGACCTACATATAAGTTACTTATAGGTGTACCTGGAAAGAGCAACGCTTTTGAAATATCTGCTAGACTGGGTTTAAAACGAGAAATAGTAGAGACGGCTAGGAGTTTTTTAACACAAGAAGAGGTTAAAGTTGCAGATTTAATTAAAAACCTAGAAGAAAATCAGATGGCCAGCGAAAGAGAGCGCCTTGAAGCTGAAACGATTAAGGGTAACTTAGAACGACAGCTGGAGGCAATTAAGAGGGAAAAAGATGAAATAGAGAGAAAAAAGGAAGAAGTTATACGAAGCGCCCACTTGAAAGCCAACGAAATATTGGATGAGGCAAAAAAAGAGGCGAATAAGTTTATGAAAGAATTGAAACAGTTAAAAACTGAAAGCTTGGAAGAACAAAAAAAAGCTGCCCAGCAAGGTAAAAGTAAAATTGATCAGCTTAAGCAAAGCAACCAAGAAAGAGCCACGGAAAAAGAAAAGCATACAGAGAGCGAAAGCCCTAAAAAGGTAAATGTAGGGGATACTGTTTATCTGCCAGCATACAATCAAAAGGGCGAAGTGTTAACAAAGCCAAACGCTAACGATGAGATTCAAGTTCAAGCAGGTATCTTAAAGCTATCCGTTAAGCTCAGTGAAGTAAGATTGACTAAGGAAGACAAAAAGGATAGAGGTCAAATTTCTACTAAAGGCATAGTAAAAGAAAAGGCGATGAATATAAAGACAGAAGTGGACTTACGTGGGTATAAAGCAGAACAAGCTATCTATGAGCTGGATAAATATATTGATGATGCGTATGTGGCAGGGTTAAGTTTCCTAAATGTGATTCACGGCAAGGGAACCGGTGCTCTGAGACAAGCTATAACAGAATACTTGCGAAATCATCCACAGGTTAAAAGCATAAGACTCGGTGACAATTCAGAGGGTGGAAGTGGAGTGACAGTTGTAGAATTTTAAAGAGAGAGGCTTAGCCTCTCTCTTTAAGTTTATGGAATGTTAACACTTACCTCAACTGAGGGATTTCCCAGTTCATTTTTAGAGTTACTGTATGGGACGAGTTTGTAATAATAGGTATTTCCAGAAACTAGATTGTGATTGTCTCTATAAGATGTTGAAACTATGGTTCTATTTGAACCAATTCTAAGGTGACTTGACAAGTCAAAGTCAGAATTAGTTGAACGGAAGATATAGAATTCTACATCGCTTGCGTTACCATTGTAGCTCCAATTTAACTTAATAGCATCTCCGTCGAGCTTAGCACTTACGTTATTTACTGTCCCTATTTGTGCATTTTCAGGTTCTTGATTATCCCCAACATCCCCATTTTCTGGGTCTGGTCTTTGAGAACTTCCATTCCTGTGTTCAGGAATGTCACATGTACTTTGTGGGCCTCTGCCTATGCCGAAGGCTCTTTCTTCTACGTATTCCTCAGGGCAGCCACGATGTGCTCGAACGGATTCTCCATCATGATCAGGGTGAGTGCAAACCTCAATAATTGTGGAGGTGTCAGAACCGTGAATATCACATTCTTGTCGAGGAAGTTCCATTCTTAAATCCTGTGGTGATGCATTTGTCCAAGAGGGTTGTTCGTAGGGAACAGGACGCTTTAAGAATACTCCACCTACTACATCAGGACAGTACTCAGTTGGCAACTTGCCATGAAGGTTGCAAACCTCACCTTTAACCCATATGTCGGACATTTTTGTTGGAACTGTACCTCTAGCAAAAAGCTCACTGATGATGAATTCATCAGGTGTCAACTCACTTGGAAGTAACCCTGATTTTGAATCTACTGCAGATCTAATAATACCATCAGGTTGTTTAAATTGTTGTACAGGCACATCTTTTAGTGCTGCTTCCATAACTGCTTTCCAGAGGGAGGCAGGGTTATTACCTCCGTAAATTCTATATAGATAATGATTTGCATCAGTTTTATCGTATCCCATCCATACAGCACCAACTAACTCAGGGGTATAGCCTACAAACCATACATCGCGACTTCCACTTAAATTAGTAAATTCACGGGTATTGGGTAGCTGTGTTGTCCCAGTTTTACCAGCTACAGGCCTATTCCCTAGACTTGCCCTAGTACCAGTACCGTTAGTAACAACAGTTCTAAGCATATCTGTCATGATAAATGCATTTTGTTCGCTCATAACTGAATTTTTCGAAGGTGTGACCTCGATTAGCACTTCTCCGTCAGCATCAGTTATTTTAGTTATAGCATGGCTATCAACTAAGATACCCTCATTAGCAAAGGCACCAAAGGCTTTTGCCATATTTAAGGGTGTTACCCCATTTGACAATCCTCCTAGAGACATGCTCAGGTTTCTATCAGTTGCGTCAAGGGGTACACCAAGCCTTTGAGCAAACTCGTATCCATTATCTACACCGATTTCATGAAGCATTTTTACAGCAGGTACGTTATATGACCTGCGAATAGCTTCTCGCATAGTAATGAGGCCTTGATAATTGCCGCCTAGGTTTGTTGGTCTATAAGGTGATTGTCCAGCAATTCTAAACTCTGTTGGCACATCATCGATAACTGAAGCAGCGGTATATCCCAACTCTAATGCTGGAGCATATGCTGCAATAGGTTTAAAAGCAGAACCAGGTTGGCGGCGGCTTTGTGTAGCTCTATTTAAGCCTCTTTCAGTAACGTGATCTCGTCCTCCTACTAGCCCTTTTATTTGTCCAGTCCTGTGATCTATTATGGCCATAGCGCCTTGAACCTTAAATTCTTCGTTTGGCCTAGGTGAAGGGAATAGGGAATCGTTTTTAAAGGCATTTTCTGCTGCTCTTTGAACTTTAGGATCCAATGTGGTGTGAATTCTCAACCCGCTAGTTCTTAACTGGTCCCTGGGAATACCATTATCTTCCAACAGTTGCTCTGCTTGATCAACCACATAATCTACGAAATATGGATATGGATGCATTGTTGGACGTAGACCTGCCAGTTCATATTCTTCGCTTTTAGATGTATTGGCTTGGGTCTCTGTAATAAAGCCGTAATGAACCATGCGGTCTAGTACTCTGTTTCTACGATGTTTTGCACCATCTTCATTCCGATAAGGAGATAAGGCATTAGGCCTTTGAACAAGACCGGCTAAGGTAGCACTTTCTCCTAAAGTTAGTTCGTTTAATTCTTTTCCAAAGTAAGTTTGAGCAGCTGCTTTGACACCATAAGCCCCGTGGCCAAAGTAAATCCAGTCAAAATAATATGTTAAGATTTCATCTTTTGTATATCGGCGTTCTAATTGAATCGCTAAAACCATCTCCTGAAGCTTTCTCTCAATAGTTTTGTCAGGAGTTAAAAAGGCGTTTTTTACTAGCTGTTGAGTTATTGTACTAGCTCCTTCGCTTCCAAATTCGCCGCGAATGTTTGCTACTACTGCCCTACCCAGTGCTCTTAAATCAACACCGTTGTGTTCATAAAACCTGCTGTCTTCAATGGCTAAAAATGCATTTATGAGAGAATCGGGAACGTTATCAAGTGAACCTATTGGTACTCTGTTTTCACCAGCGTGAAGCTGTGTAACTTGCTCTCCATTAATATCATAAACAAAAGTAGTTCTGCTTGTTTCTAAATCTCGTGGATCCCATTCAGGCATATTTTGAGTGATACCTACTGTGGCTCCAATGCCCAGCCCAACTGCAACTAAAGCTAGAACTGTGAATACAACTATACAAAGCTTAAATATATTTATTTTTTTTCTTTTTTTGTTAGTTTTGTTGCTAGAGTTTTTATTATTAGACATTTTTTAATACTTCCTCCCCCAATTACATAATACTTGCTATTCTCCATAAATGTTTAAGCCATCTTATAAGCATTATAGCACAGTAAATTAAGATAGTTAAAGAGAAAAAATGCCAACTCAAAGTTCAACAACTTTATAAAGTAGTCACAAATGTTACCTTTCATTCATATATTAAATATAATGGGAGGTGACAGTTTTGATAAGGAGGAGAAGGCGGGGCAGAGGCCCTGGTATTACAAAAGTTATTATCCCTCTAATGTTAATTTTAGGACTGTTTTTTCTCGGGTTTCTCATCGTTGAGAATAAATTAAAGCCGACTATATCTGCAGTAGCTACAGCAAAAGCAAAGATTTTAGCAACTGAAGCCATTAATAAGGCCATATACGATAGTGTAATCTCTGAGGTTAACTATCAGGACCTTATTTACATACATAAAAATGATAGAAATGAAATAACCATGATGCAAGCAAATAGCATTGAGATGAGAAAGATACAATCAGAAACTACATTAGAAATACAAAATATATTGAAGAGTTTAAGTGGAGAGGGTTTTGATATTCCAATGGGTCAAATTTTAGGTAGTAGATTACTAGCTACCTATGGACCGGGAATAAAAGTAAACCTTGTACCAATAGGTACTGTTGCAGTGGATGTTATTAATAAATTTGATGATTCAGGTATTAACCAAGTACGACATTTATTGTATTTAGATATAGAAAGTGAAGTTAAAATAGTAGTTCCTTTATTAGAAGAAAGTGTTACTGTGGCAACTAAAATACCAATAGCAGAAACGATTATTGTAGGTCCAGTACCTGATACGTTTGTGAACTTTGATTTTGATTCAGGATTTAAACAATCTATCAATGAAATTTTCAATTAAAAAGTGTTGACATGATGTTGCGGGCGTGATATATTATTACTTGTCGCTCGCAACGGGCGGCACCAAAAATAGCAACAACAAAGTTCTTGACACATCAGCAAATGATGTGGTAAGATATAAAAAGTCG